>CALLME010000238.1 GCA_938007945.1 uncultured Caulobacterales bacterium | reverse complement strand
TAATTATTGCAGCGTTTAAATTCGCGCGCAGAACAGCCTTCATCATTTGAAAAAGAGGCGTGAATGTGCCACTGAGCCCGTATGATCTTTTGTGATAAGGTTTACACATGTCCACTGATAACTCCCTCATGCCAGATCCTGAATTTGACGCGAAAATTGAAGCGCTAATTGGCTCAATTCGGTCAGTTTACGGCGATGAATTTATCCCTCTCCACCGCCCTGTCTTTGAGGGCAATGAGCGCCAATATTTGGTGGACTGTATCGACAGTAATTTCGTCTCATCCGTCGGTAAAGAGATTGTGCAGTTTGAAAATATGATCTGCGATTATACAGGCGCAAAATACGCGGTTGCGACTGTGAACGGTACAGCGGCGCTGCATGCAGCCCTCGTCTGTGCAGGTGTGGGGCGCGGCGATGAGGTGCTCTCCCAAGCGCTGACGTTCATTGCGACTTGCAACGCTATTTCATACACAGGCGCAAAACCTGTTTTTGTGGATGTCGATAAAGATACGATGGGCATGAGTCCAACAGCTTTGCGCGCTTGGCTATCTGAAAACACGACACAAAAAGACGGACAATGCGTCAATAAAATGACGGGTGCAGTCATCCGCGCTTGTGTACCAATGCATACATTTGGCATGGTTCTGCGCATAAGCGAAATTGCAAAAATTTGCGAAGAATTTTGTATCACCCTGATTGAAGACGCGGCTGAAAGCCTTGGTAGTTTTGAAGGCGGTACACATACGGGCCGCTTTGGCGCGATGGCGACTTTGTCTTTTAACGGCAATAAAGTCATCACCACAGGCGGAGGCGGCATGGTGCTCACCGATGATGAAGAACTCGCCAAAACTCTAAAACACACGACCACGACAGCCAAAGTCCCGCATCCAACAGAATTTGTACATGACCGCATTGGCTATAATTACCGCATGCCCAATCTCAATGCTGTGCTTGGCGTGGCACAAATGCAGACGCTCCCGTCTATGATGGACATCAAAACTGAGATTGCGGCCTTTTATAAAGCGCTCGGCGAGAGCCAAGGCTGGAACGTTGTGCAGGCCCGCAAAGGCACGACGGCGAATAATTGGCTCGTCGCGTTTTGTATGGAAACACCAGAGCAGCGTGACGTTTTTCTCACGCGTACGAATGCGGCGGGCGTGATGACGCGCCCAATTTGGCGGCTCATGAATGAACTTGAGATGTTTAAAGACTGTCAGCATGACGGGCTTACGGTCTCGAAATGGCTGGAGCAGCGCATTGTCAATGTCTCAAGCGGTGTACCAGATGCGCGCTTGAAAGACGTAAAAATCTCGTCTTAAAACTCACTTAAGCTCCTGCGGTTAGACCGCTAATTTATTGTTATCGCTTAGCTACTTAATATATAAAGGCCATCATGTTCAAACGTCTATTTGATATTATCAGCAGCGCGATTGGCCTGCTCATCCTGTCTCCCATATTAATTGTATGCATGATCATATTGCGCTTCTCTGGTGAGGGCGAGGTGTTCTTTTTGCAAAAACGGTTGGGTTATAAGAATGAGCATTTCCACATTACAAAATTTGCCACCATGTTAAAATCCGCAGCCGTAATGAAAGACGGAGACTACACAGTTCAAAATGATCCGCGTGTGCTGCCTGTCGGGAAGTTTCTGCGCAAATCTAAAATCAATGAGTTGATGCAGCTCTGGGATGTCTTTCGTGGTAAGATGAGCCTTGTGGGGCCACGTCCGCAAATTCAACGCGTTATGGATATGTATCCGCCCGAGTTTGATGTTGTGCTTGAGAAAGTGCGTCCTGGTGTAACGGGCGTAGGCTCAATTGTGTTTCGTGATGAAGAACGTCTTTTGACGGAAGCCATTGATCGTGACCGATGTTTTAAAACTGAAATCGTGCCGTATAAGGCACAGCTTGAAATGTGGTATGCTGAGAATGCAAGTCTCTGGCTTGATTTAAAACTTATATTTATCACCGCTTGGGCGATTATTAATCCCAATAGCCAGGGCGTTATGCCGCTCTTGCCGCCAGAGCTTCGCAAGGATGTGAATACCTTTAAAGGCGCCCCGCAAACGACTTAGGGCGTGGCGAGGAGGCTACGCTTTTATTTGAAAAACGGACTCATCCGCGGTGACGTAATAATGTATCTCGCCTGAGAGCTCAGAGACAATTGCCGGGTGGTCTACATAAAGCCCACCTGTAAAGGTCCCAAATGAGGGCAGTATGAGCCTGTTTTCACCGCGCGCAAAACAGGGGTGGGTAAAGCGTCGCGCGCGCACTTTAAATCGTAGCTTGGGATGTAAGTGCCCACAAATATTGACCTCATCACCCTCAGGCATCTCAGGCAAATGCGTCAGTAAAAACCCATCAATGACAAGGTGGTCTTCTTGCGCGCCGTCTAGTCCGCGCGGGATAGACGGGTCGTGATTTCCGAGTATCCATGTGAAGCGCCCGCACTGATTTACCAATGTATTTATATGATCAAAATGGGTTTGCGATAAGCGCGCGCCCGCCTCCTCATCATGAAAGCTATCTCCTAATACCGCGACATGGCTAGGATTATAGTCAGCGATGATGTGTTCAAGTCTTACGAGGGTGTCGTCTGTATCATAAGCGGGAAGCGGTGCATGACCGTTCATTTGCAAAAAACTCGCTTTTTCGAAATGCAAATCCCCCATCAAGAGCGTGCGTGATTTTGGCAAAAACGCGCATTTGCGCCCGTCGAGTATGACCTCACCAACCCGCGTTTTGATCGTATAAGATTTAGCCATGGGCGAGCGTACCTTTGACTTGCTCCAAAAGATTATCTCCGACCGCCATGAGATGCGCATGATCTAGAAGCGTTTTATCCGCTTCACCTTTAATGCGCTCGCGGCCAAGCTGCATCATTGACGGAATGGCGAGGGGAGAGGCATGGGGCAGCGTCACAAAGTCTATCGCGCCTTGCACATCTGACAGCCATAAGGTGAGCCGTGACAAATCGAGCAAATCACGTTCAGCTTCTTCGCGCGCTATGCGCAGCAATATATGATCAGGCTCATATTTCATCAGCACATCATAGATGAGGTCGGTTGAAAACGTGACCTGTTTCATGCTGCGCTCCGTCCCAGGCAAGCGTTGCTCTGTGAGACCCGCTATCGTCGCGATACGGCGAAAACTGCTTTTGACCATAGGCGAATTTATTATCCACTCGTTCAGATTATCATCGAGAATATCAGGCGCGAGCAGTGTTCCAATTGCGTTGACAGGCTCTAGCGAAGTAATCGTCAGCGCATAGTCCGTAATTGCAAATGTCAGTGGCTTATAGCCCTGTTGCTCCATACGCCGCGTGATAAGAAATCCAAGCGCTTGGTTCACTTTGCGCCCTTCAAATGTATGCAAAACCATCACGTGGTCATGGCGATCAAAAAAGGCTTCGACTAAAACGCCTGTTGATTTCGGCAGCTCCGAGTACTCAGATTGCAGGGTGAGCCAGTCTCGAATTTGATCAGGCAAGCGCGACCATGTTTTGGGATCAGCCACCATACGGCGCACTTCGGCCGCGAGATAAGACGAGAGCGGCATCATGCCGCCTGCATAAGACGGCACTTTTGGACGGTGTTTTGGGGCGGGGCTGGCTTGCAGCGCCATTTCGCGTATACCATGATATTTGAGCACTTCGCCACCAAACATAAAGGTATCGCCAGGATTTAGATTAATCACAAAACGCTCTTCAATCTCGCCAATAATGCGCCCGCGCTTTGATTTCGGCGAGGCCATACGACGGACTTTAAGCTTGGCATATTCGACAATCGTCCCGATATTCATGCGGTGCCTTCGGGCTTGCTGTGCGCTAGCAATGGAATAACCACGAGAGCTTGATTTCAGGCGGTGGAAACGCTCATAGGTTTTCAGCGCGTAGCCGCCATCTTCCGCAAAACTTAGCAGCTTATCAAAATCCGCTTTACTGAGGTTGCGATAAGGCCAAGCTGAGCGAATTTCACGCAGCAGCTCGCGCGGTTTCACTTTACCTGCACAGGCGCGGTTGATAATATATTGTACCGCCACATCCATGGCGCCTGAGCGGTAGTCTTCACCGTCTCTCCGACCTTTTGCGATTGCGTCAATGCTGACCGCACATTCGACCGCTTCGAGTGGGTTGGTTGGCACCATGACGGCGCGTGACGGCTCATCAAGGCGATGGTTAGAACGGCCAATACGTTGCAAGAGACGACTCACGCCTTTCGGCGCACCGATTTGTAAAATCTTATCAACATCGCCCCAATCAATCCCCATCTCAAGGGCAGACGTTGAAACGACAGCGCGCAATTCGCCAGACGCAATGAGGCTCTCTGTTTTTTGCCGTATGTCGCGCGCGAGTGAGCCGTGATAAAGCCCAATCGGCAGATTATCCTCATTCACTTGCCATAAATTCTGAAACAGCATTTCGGCCTGCGCGCGCGTGTTAACAAACACTATCACGCTGCGAGAGGATTTGATTTCCGCGTAAATATCTTTGACCGCAAAGCGTGGATTATGCCCCCCGAGCGGAAAGCGGGTCTCTGGTGAAATAATGTCTATTTTGGCCTTCGCTGCGCTTGTGACTTCATGAATGTGGGCGGACTGTCCATTTGCGCCAAGCCAAGCGGCGGCATCTTGCGGTTTAGCGACTGTAGCAGACAGGCCAAACCGCACATGGTCAGGCGCGAGAGTTTTGAGACGCGCCAGCGCAAGCGATGTAAAATCGCCGCGTTTGCCCGTGGCAAAGCTATGCATCTCGTCAATAATGACCATTTGCAGTTCCGCAAAATAGTCAGGCGCGTTTTCATATGACAAAAGAAGCATCAAGCTCTCTGGCGTGGTGAGCAGAATGTCAGGTGGGGTCTTGCGCTGCTTTGTGCGCTGATATTGTTTTGTATCGCCTGTGCGAATGCCCATTGTGATAGGGAGCCCCATATCCTCGGTTGGGCGCGCGAGATTGCGTTCAATGTCATTGGTAAGCGCCCGCAGAGGCGAGATATAGAGTGTATGGAGTTTCGGCGTCTTTGCCTTGCTGTGCTTTCCCAGCTCAATAAGGCTCGGTAAAAATCCCGCAAGTGTCTTACCACCACCTGTCGGCGCAATCAGCAGCGTATCTTCGCGCCGCTCGTAAGCCCCAATCATATAGTTCTGATACTCACGCAGCGCCCAACCTTGCCCCGCGAACCAGTCTTTAAAACGGTCGGGAACGCGCGGCGGAACGTATAGTGTCTCTAAGGTGTTATTTATCAGTGAGCTTTCGGCCATCGTGCCTATATGGGGTTGAAATAAGGATATATATTCATGAACGCCTCAACCCCTAAAACTGCTTCACATAAAATTGCGCAAAGCCACGAGAGCTTTACGTCCGAGGTTGAACGCTGGATGGAGGTGAGGGCGGAGGGGCTCTATTGCAAGCCCGCCAACTGCTATATTGATCCGCATGATGCGGTAGAGCGCGCGATTATCACACATGGTCACGGCGACCATGCGCGCTCAGGCCACGGTGAGGTGTTTGGAACACCCGAGACGCTCGCCATTATGGAGACACGCTATTACCTGACGGAAGAGACCGCTCGCACTCCGCTGCCCTATAATCAACGTCATGATCTGGGCTCTGGCGTCACGCTGTGGTTCGCGCCTGCTGGGCATATTTTGGGCTCAGCGCAAGCTGTACTGGAATTTGATGGGCGCCGTGTGGTCATCTCTGGGGACTTTAAACGCCATCCGGACCCAACCTGCGTACCGTTTGAGGTCGTGCCGTGTGATGTGTTTATTACGGAGGCAACCTTTGCGCTGCCCGTGTTTAAACACCCCCCACTTGAGGACGAAATTGGCAAGCTCATCCGCTCTATGGCGCTCATGCCAGAGCGCTCTCATATGGTGGGCGTTTATGCGCTTGGCAAGTGTCAGCGCGTTATGCTGGCCCTGCGCGAAGCGGGATACGCTCATCCTTTTTATCTGCACGGCGCGCTAAAACGACTGACCGAGCTTTATGAAAGTTTGGGTTTTGATTTTGGTGAGTGGGTGCTCATCTCTGATATTCCCGCGAAAGAGCGTGATGTCCTGCGAGGGCGTATCGTGCTGTGTCCGCCTGGTGCGCTGGCTGATCGGTGGTCGCGTAAAATTCCTGATCCGCTCCCGACCATGGCGAGTGGTTGGATGCAAATCCGCGCCCGCGCCCGACAGAGACGCGCCGAAATGGCGCTCATTGTATCTGATCACGCTGACTGGGATGACCTGATAGAGACGGCGCTCGCAACGGGTGCGCCTGATGTCTGGATTACCCACGGACGTGTCGAAGCACTTGAATATGCGCTACGCGCCCGCGGCGTGCGCGCCAAAGCGCTTAACCTGATTGGGCGGGATGAGGAGAACGACTGATGGAGCGTTTCTCACGACTACTTGATGATTTATATTTTACCAATTCGACCAAGGCAAAAGAGGCGATACTGGCGAGCTATTTGCGCGACACGCCTGATCCAGACCGCGGTTGGGCGCTGGCGGCGATTGCGGGGACGCTCAGCTTTGATTTATTTAAACGTAACTTAACCAAGACCATGATGGCCGAGCGAATGGATCCGTTTTTATTTGATATGTCGCGCGATTACGTTGGCGAATTATCAGAAACAGTAGCACTCGCCTGGCGGTCTTCACCAGAAGCGAAAAAGCTCAATCGTCTGCCGAGCCTGACCGAGGTTATAACTGAATTTCGGTCACGCGATAAGGCGAGCATAAAAGATTACCTGATTGACCTTCTAGATAATATGAGCCCGTCGCAGCGTTGGGCTTTGCTTAAACTCGGCACGCGAGGTTTACGAATTGGTATGTCCGCGCGTTCTGTCAAACGTACGCTCGCCAATATGAAAGGCGTCGAGCTTGAAGTCATTGAGGAGCTTTGGCACGGGCTGGAGCCGCCGTATGAAAATCTATTTGCCTGGATAGACGGTGATGCAGATATACCCGATATGTCCAAGGTGCTGACCTATTCCCCTGTGATGCTCGCCCATCCGATTGAGGAGAAAGACTTTGCGCGTATCACGCCTAGGACCCATCAAGCGGAATGGAAATATGACGGTATCCGCGTCCAACTTGCTGCCCTTAACGGCGAGGCCAAACTTTTCTCGCGAAAAGGCGATGATATCTCGCATAGCTTTCCAGACTTGCTGTCTGAGGTCGATTTTGAAGGCGTGATAGACGGCGAACTTCTGGTCAAGACTGACGGGGAAATTGGGCGGTTTAATGACTTGCAGCAGCGGTTAAATAAGAAAAAACCAAGCGCCAAACTGATGGCGCAACTGCCGGCCCATTTGATGGCTTATGATATTATCTCTAAAGACGGAGTCAGTTTGCGCGGTTCTGCATTGTCGGAACGTCGGGACCATCTCACGGATTTAATTGATGGACGGAGGTCTGAGCGCTTTTCCATATCAGAAATTCTTACGTTTGAAACCGTTGATAATCTCGCCGCACTTCGCGAGGAGGCAGCGCAAACAGGTGGCCTCATTGAAGGATTGATGATTAAAGACAAGTCTTCCACTTACGTTGCGGGACGTCCCAAACATGCTTGGTATAAATGGAAGCGTGATCCGTTTTTGCTTGATGCCGTTTTAATGTACGCCCAACGCGGGCATGGCAAACGCTCAAGCTTTTACTCAGATTATACATTTGGTCTTTGGTCAGAGGACGGGGCGCTGCTGCCGATTGGCAAAGCCTATTTTGGATTCACCGATAAGGAGATGAAAGAGATCGATAAGTGGATACGAGCCAATAAACTCAAACGGTTTGGCCCAGTGCAAGAGGTCAAAAAAGAACTCGTCTTTGAAGTGGCTTTTGATAGTGCCCACGAAAGTGCGCGCCATAAATCAGGTTACGCGCTACGTTTTCCGCGCATTCACCGCATTCGGTGGGATAAACCAGCCGACGAAGCTGACCGTCTGGAAGCTGTCGCCGCTTTGATTAACGCGTAAACTTGCCTAAAATTTCGTGTTATCTTGATAAAAAAATGCCATGACTGAGAGATGCGCCGCACTTGTATAATTTTACTGTCCGTAGTTTTGATGTCTTGCAGTTCAGAGACGCCTGCGCCGAACCAAAATGCCACGAAAAGCTGCGTTGACGTATCATCGGGTCCCGTCTCACTGGATGGTGCGGAGGTCACATTAGGCTCTCCGCAAGGCTATCCAGAAGAGTTTACGCGCGTGACAACACTGGCCCCTTTTGACATTGATCGCACCGAGGTCACGAATGCGCAATTTGAAAAATTCATCCTCGCAACGGGTTATGTGACCACTGCCGAAACACGTCAGCCAGGATTTAATAAAGCGGGCGGGGCTGTGTTTACTCTGCCATCGCCCACTCATCCTAATTGGTGGCGTTTTGTCGAGGGCGCAAATTGGCGACATCCTGAGGGGCCTGGCTCGTCTATAAACGGCCGCGAAAGTGAGCCTGTTGTGCAAGTTTCGCTAATAGATGCACAGGCCTATGCGGCTTGGATAGGGCGCGCGCTTCCGACAGAGGCGCAATGGGAATATGCGGCCAAGGCAGGATCGCAAACACTTTATGTTTGGGGCAATGAACGCGCCCCAGAAGGAGAGGAGCAAGCCAATACGTGGCAGGGTGCTTTTCCAGTGCAAAACACTCTAACGGATGGATTTGAGGCGCGCGCGCCAGTCGGCTGTTTTCCGCCAAATGCCTTTGGGCTTTATGATATGATTGGCAATGTTTGGGAGTGGACGACGTCACCCTATGCGCGTAGCGCGCAGGAGCTTGAGAGTATCAACGCCGCCATCACTGAAACGGACTTAAAAGATTACACAATAAAAGGCGGCTCATTTCTATGTGCGCAAAATTACTGTGCCCGCTACCGCGCGCCCGCACGGCAATCTCAAGAACGGGATTTCTCGACAAATCATATCGGGTTTAGAACAGTGAGCCAGACGGCTGAAGGTCCTTAAGACGATAGAATTAGAATTCGTTATTTGTGGCACCTAGATTTCTATCATAGAAGCACCGTGCTACGATAAGAGACATTCAAAATATAGCAAAAGAAGGCGGTGAGTTATGCACATATCAGAGCGATCGCCTCTCAAAAAAAATTATGATATCATCATCATTGGCGGAGCGATTATGGGCGCGTCTGCGGCTTGGTTTTTATCTGACAATAAAGATTTTGACGGTTCTGTTCTCGTTGTTGAAAAGGACCCAAGCTACGCAAATTCGTCGACCATGCATACCAACTCTTGTATGCGGCAACAATTCTCGACAGACCTTAATGTGCGCATTTCGCAATTTGCCGCAGACTATGTAAAGAACTTACGCAAATTTATGGGTGGGGATGAACGTGTGCCCGAACTCACCATCCGTAATTTTGGTTACATGTATTTCGCAGATAATGAAGACTTTGCAGATGTGCTGCGAGAAAGTCAGCGTGTGCAACTGCGCGCTGGCGCGGCGACACAGCTAATGTCTCCAAGAGAGATTAAGGAAAAATATCCGTTCTATAATGTTGATGATATTGTACTCGGGTCTATCAATCTCATTGATGAAGGCTATTGGGACGGCACAGCTGTGTTTGACTGGTGGCGCCGTCAATCCAAAGAACGCGGCGTTGAATATATTGCCAATGAAGTCGTCGCGATGACCAAAGGTAAGAGCGGCACACAAATCGAAAGCGTGACGTTAAAATCAGGCGACGTCATTTCTTGTGGTCAGGTGTTAAATGCCTCTGGGCCGCGCGCCAACCGCACAGCAGCAATGGCGGGCATTGATGTGCCTGTAGAGCCGCGAAAACGCTATTCTTGGATTTTTGCTGCGGAGCAACCATTGGACCAAGACTTGCCATTGACGATTGATCCTTCAGGTGTCCATGTGCGTGAAAATGGCGGTGGGACTTATCAATGCGGCGGGCACAGCGGTATTGATCCTGCTGTTGATTATGATGATTTCACAATGGATTTTGATATTTGGCAAGATCATGTCTGGCCGATACTGGCGACACGTATTCCGCAATTTGAGGCGATTAAAGTACAAACTGAATGGGCAGGCCATTATGCCTATAACACCTTTGATCATAACGCGATTATGGGTCCGCATAGTGAGGTCTCTAACTTTTATTTTTTAAATGGGTTTTCAGGCCACGGCTTGCAGCAATCTCCCGCCATGGGGCGCGGCACGGCTGAGATGCTAATTTATGGCACATATAAAACGCTAGATATGTCGCCCTTTAATTATGAGCGCATTCCAAATAATAAACCCATTATCGAAAAAGCTGTGATTTAAAAAAATAAAATGGTTTGTCTGCCGCAGACAGAACGGCCCAACTTATAAAGTGAGAACGACGTGAAAAAATTAGTTTTAACAGGCGCAGCGGGCCGATTAGGGTCTCACTTACGTGAACCCCTCAGCAAGCTAGCCGATGAATTTATTTCAAGCGATATCGCAGAAAACGTTGGCAAACTTTATGATAACGAGACCTACGTTAAAGCGGATCTCACCAAGCTGGACGATATGATGGCTCTCCCTGAAGGTGCAGATATGGTCGTGCATTTTGGTGCCGTCGGTGATGAAGCCTCGTTTGAAACTTTGCTCGGGCCAAACTTTATCGGGGCTTATAATGTCTGGGAAGCCGCCCATCAGAACCAATTAAAACGCGTTATTTATGCAAGCTCTATTCACGCGGTGGGGATGTATCCCAAAAATCAATTTATCGGCACAGACGTTCCGCACCGCCCTGATACATTTTACGGCCTCGCCAAATGTTTTGCCGAAGATCTGGGCAGTCTTTATTGGGATAAGCGCGGCCTTGAGAGCGTACATATG
>CALLME010000237.1 GCA_938007945.1 uncultured Caulobacterales bacterium | reverse complement strand
CCTGCTCAAATTGCGGGAGCGTGCGCCTGTAGTAAGAAACAAATAAAGGCGCGCCTGCTTGCTCAAAGGCTTCGGTCATTTCCATCGCCTGTGCGTGATTCAGCGCGATAGGTTTTTCAACGCAGCACGGCTTGCCCGCTTGAGCCACTTTCAAGGCGAGCTCCAGATGAGATCTTGGCGGTGTCGCGATATAGACGCCGTCAACCTCGGCTGAATGTATCAGCTCATCTGCGGTTTCAAATACATGAGGTACCCCGTGCCGCGCGGCATAATCTTTCGCTTTGCTCAGAGTACGCGACTGGACAGCAATGATTTTTGAACGACCTTCAATCTCAAAGGCTGGAGTGCTTTTACGCTCAGTCACATCCCCGCATCCTATCATGCCCCAGCGTATCATATGAGCTTAGCCTTCTTGGTTCAGTAGAAGTCTCACACGTCCCGCCATTTGCGGCAAACTGCTATCGCGGGTGAAGATATCTTCAAACTCGCCCTTGGAATTCATCAGAATAATTAAATCAGAGTGGTCATAAGTAAATTCAGCGGCACTTTCTGGGTCGCTTACTTTTTGCGCGTAGACACGATAAGCGCTGACGGCCTCGTCGATTTGGGCTTGCGTGCCTGACAGTCCAATTAACGGTTTTGGAAATCCGCGCGAAGTTACATATGGCGCAAGCGTTTCTGGCGTGTCGCGCTCTGTATCAACAGAGATAAAAATATACTTCAGCTTATCGCCGTCATCCCCAAGGTTCGCTTGAAGCGCGCCCATTTTTTGCAAAGCTGTCGGGCAGACATCTGGGCAATAGCTAAAGCCAAAATACATCAGACTCGGCTGACCGATGAGGTCGTCTTGCGTAAACGTCGCGCCTGTTTCATCTTTGAGCGTGAAATCGCCACCAATCGCCGCTGTGCCAGAGGCAATCACAGTGCCAGACTGCGCGATATTTCCATCATTGGAAGACGGCCCGCAGGCGAGTAAGGGTAAGGCGATGGCAGAAATTAAAATAATCCTCAGGGCTGCGCGCGTAAAATCTATCATGGTCAAACTCACCCTCTCTGCTAATCGTAATTAGCAAATAGGAGCGTTAATCCCAAATGTCCAACACATCTCAATTAGATATAAGCCAGAGGGATGCGGCAATGCCGCACAGCGTATCCCGTGATATGGGCGGAGAGGGGTGGGATATGGCGGGTGGTGTGGCGTCAACGACGAATGCGGCTGGGCAAGATAGACGTAGCCTCTCACATATTTCGCCAAAGACCTCAGGGCGGCTGAGACGCTCAACGCTCGTGACGTTGCGATGGACGGCGGTGGTGGGCCAAACCTTTACGCTGCTTGTTGTGTCCGAAATGCTTGGCTTTTCATTTCCTTATTGGCCAGCCGCCTTGATCGTTTTTCTCGCGGCGGTTCTAAATATTGCTGTGACATTTTCTCTACCGCTTGACCGGCGCGTTGGTCATTTGGAAGCGATTTTACAGCTCGGCTTTGATACGTTGCAGCTTGCCTCGCTTCTTTGGCTCACGGGCGGAATGAATAATCCCTTCGCGCTCTTGTTCGTAGCGCCCGTTGTGACGGGGGCGACGACGCTGTCAAAGCGTGTGCTGTTTTCTATTGGCGGGCTTGCGACCTGCGCCTCGCTGTTTTTGATGTTTAATCATCTACCGCTTCCATGGTCACCCACAGGGAGTTTTAGCTTGCCGCGTGAAATCTCAGCCGCCTTTTGGGTCGCGTTGATGACGGGCATGGTATTCACCTCTGTCTATGCCTGGCAGGCCTCACGTGAGGGACGACGTATGTCCGAAGCGCTTGCCGCGACCGAGGCCGTGCTGGCCCAAGAACAAAAACTTGCCGCCCTTGGCGGATTAGCCGCCGCTGCCGCGCATGAGCTTGGTACGCCGCTCGCAACCATTCAGCTTGTCGCCAAAGAAATGGCGCGCGAGCTTGATCCGACCACGCCGATGGGGGAGGACGCCGCTTTGTTAATGGAGCAAACCCATCGCTGCCGCGATATTTTGAAACAACTCAGTGCGCGCGGGGATGCGCGTGAACCTGTCCACGATACACTGCAAATCCAAGCCCTGCTCGAAGAAGCAGCAGAGCCCTATTTGGGGCTTGGCAGTCAGGTGGATATTAAAACCCATGGCGAGGGGCCGCAGCCGCAACTGCGTCGACAGGCGGAGATTTTATACGGGCTAAAAAACTATATCGAGAATGCCGTGGAATTTGCAGATTCGCGCGTCACCCTCACGGGGTCATGGACACGCAACACTGTCACAATTTTAATTGAGGATGACGGCCCAGGATTTTCTCCTGCCGTACGCGCAAGGCTCGGTGAGCCTTACGTGTCAGCAAGAGGCGAAGCCAATAAAGTCGGCGGCGGTTTAGGGCTTGGGTTTTTCATCGCTAAAACACTTATTGAACGCACAGGCGGCACGGTTGCTTTTGACAACCACCCTCGCTCAGGCGGGGCGTTTATTACATTAAGCTGGCCTGTTGAACGGCTCGCGATTTAGGATTAATGTTGATGATTTTGAATAAAGACTCGACTCCGTTGCTGGAATCGTTCTCTTTTAGGCAGATTAGACGAATCGACCGTCAGAGTTGCAGCTCTAACGGTCGAGTTTATGTCTGCAAACCTAGGTGGGTGCAGAGCCAGAAACAAAACACTTGAAACATTCAAGTGCAGGTAAGTCAAGCCCACCTCGTTAAACTAAGGAGATAAGCATGGCTTATTATTGCGTAAATAAAAATGCTCAAGCAAATGGCGATCACGAAGTCCACAAAGTTGGGTGTGTATTTTATCCTAACCCAGAAAACCGTGTTTCGTTGGGCGACCATACCACTTGCAGGACTGCTGTGTCCGCCGCGAAAAAAATTTACACTAAAAGTAATGGTTGTTACTATTGCTCAAATGCCTGCCACACTACTTAAGGCAATAATGGACGACGAAATTACTTTTCGTCGTCCAAAGTCTCAATCGTCAAATTACCATTGGTAAACACACAAATACGGTCGGCTATAGCCATGGCTTTGCGCGCAAGCGTTTCTGCGTCCGTCTCATATTCATCCATGGCGAGCGCGGCAGAAAGCGCGAAATTACCCCCGCTACCAATCGCTGTTATCTCGCCGCCGCCTGCGAGCGTATCGGGTTCGACGACATCGCCATTACCCGTCAGAACATAGGTCGCTTTCGCATCGGCGACTATCATCATAGCCTGAAGTTGGCGCAGATATTTATCCGTGCGCCAGTCTTTGGCGAGTTCGACACAGGCGCGCGCGAGTTGTGTCGGATATTGTTCGAGCTTGGCCTCAAGCCGTTCAAGCAAGGCAAAGGCATCGGCCGTGGCGCCTGCAAACCCCGTGATGACTTTACCGCCTGCGAGCGTGCGCACTTTTCGCGCCGAGGATTTCATTACCGTATTGCCCGCGCTGACTTGGCCGTCGCCAATGATGATGACTTTGCCGCCTTTGCGAACGGAGAGAATAGTTGTGCCGCGCCACTGCGACGCGTCTGCATAATCATGATGTATCATAAGTTCTAAGTGGGGTGCGCGCCGAGGGCCGTCAAGAGTTAGTCTGACTTAGCTGTACGCGCCTCAAAGGCGGCAAGCTGCTCGGGCGTGGCGTCTGGCTGATGATGTGCTTTCCATTCACTATACGGCATGCCGTAAATATGCTCGCGGGCGGCGTTCATATCAAGGCTGTGTCCCGCGTCTTCTGCGGCGGCCAGATACCATTTGGAGAGGCAGTTACGGCAGAAATTTGCAAGTATCATTAGGTCTATATTTTGCACGTCTTTATTGTCATCAAGATGTTTGAGCAGTCGTCGAAAAGTAGCGGCGTCCAGCGCGTCTTGCTCAGCTTGGGTCATTTCGTTCATTCTAACTCTCCAACACCCGCGCTTCTTCAATCAGCATGATCGGCACGCCTTCGCGGATGGGATAGGCAAGCTTGGCGCGTTTAGAAATAAGCTCGTTTTTATCTTTATCAAATGTCAGCGGCCCGCGCGATTTGGGGCAGATGAGCACAGATAGAAGTTTAGGGTCTATGACATTGGCTGTGTCTTTGGGTGATGTGTCATTCATCTTGCACCTTTTAATTCATCGGTTGGTCAGGCGTGTCACCGCCTGTGCTGGCGTATAAATGCATCAGCCCTGTCAGTAAGCGGCGGCGATCATCTGTTGTTACGGCCTCCAAAAGGGACTGTTTATCGGCAGGTTTAAACGGGCTAATCATCGCGGCTTGATTAACAAGTTGCGGCAGCGGGATTTCCGCGAGACCCTCCCAATCAACTGATACGCCTAAGGTTTTGGCAAGGCTCTTCATCGCGACTGTCAGCGTTGCGCGGTCTGTGCCGCCGACATCCGTCATCGCGTCAGGTAGTGTGCGCGGGTCGTGAAGATCAGGGTCGGCTTCAAAGCCAACATAGCTGATTTTTGCTGTACGGTAGGGGGCTGGGCTGTCCTCGATTCCCTTGAAGCGGAACCGCTTTAGGCCTTTCAGCACAATCAGGTAGCGCCCGTCATCTTGTTCGGAAAACTGGATAATGCGTCCGAGCCCGCCAACGTTGGCGAGGCGCGTCTCAGCGTTATCGTCTGTTTGGATCATGCCAATGAGCCGTTCAGACTTCAGCGCGTCATCGACCATATTGAGATAGCGCGGCTCGAAAATATTGAGCGGGAGTTCACAGCCTGGTAAAAGCACCGTCCCGTTGAGCGGGAAAATCGGCACGACCTCAGGAGAGGTGCGGCGGGCTAGAGATTTATAATGCGTGCTCATATAATGCTTACGTGTGTCCCACGCTTAAGTTTGTTAAAGTGATGGGTTCACTCTTTACGCAAAGAGAATAGAGGAAAGGCGGCGACGTCCATCGATACTCACCTCGCTCTCGACCCCTTCGGCTTCAAAAATTGTCAGAAGGAACTTGCGAGCCGCTTCATCCTTATGCGCGCGGTTCTTGTTGATTGAGTATAGGAGATGCTCCACGGCGTCCGCGTTGCGGCCAGAAGTAGCGAGAGCTTTGGCAAGAGCAAGGCGCGCGTCCAGATCATCTGGGTAAGCCTTAACCGCTTCTGCAAGCTCGGCGGTTTCGTCTGGGGCCGTCGGTTCGGCGCTAAGAGAGAGCTTAGACCGTATAGCCGCAATCTCAGGATGGTTTTCAATTGCGGAAGAGGCGGAGGCTATCATCGCGAGCGCCTGGTCTTCATTACCACTGCCGATATAAATGCGCGCGAGTCCCGCAAGCGCTTCCGCGCAATCAGGATCAAGCTGCAGGGCAGACGCATAATCTTGCGCCGCACCGCCAGGGTCTCCCGCTGCGAGACTGTCTTTAGCACGCGCAGCCAATGCGGTAGCTTCTTCTTTTGGGTCGCTTGCGCCCGTCAGACGGGCGACGAATTTTTTGAGCTCTGATTCAGGTTGTCCGCCCATAAATCCGTCAACGGGCTGACCATCTTTAAACGCAAAAACCGCAGGAATAGACTTCACGCCCATTTGGCCTGCCACGCCTGGGTTATCGTCAATATTAATTTTGACGAGTTTTACCTTGCCATTTTCAGCCAGAACTGTGCGTTCAAGCGCAGGCATAAGTTGCTTACACGGCCCGCACCACGGGGCCCAAAAATCCACTATGACGGGCGCGTCTTTAGAGGCTTCAATGACGTCAGCCATAAAGCCCATATCTGTGCCGTTTTTGACAATATCGGTTGCGGGAGGTGTGTCAGTCATAAACTATCCAATTAGCACTTATTAAAGACCCTAAATAGGGCGCTCGAGCGCGCTATCAAGGCGTTTCACTTATTCGTTATCGGTGAGCGTATCAAAGTCCAAAATCAGCGGCACAGAATGAACCGCTTTGACAAATTTTAGAAGGTCGTTTGAGGATATCGCTGTCGTGGCATCATTTTTGAGCGGGTGAAAATTGACGATGTCATGGGCGAGCAGCGCTTTATCAAGCACTAGCCTGACCTTTGCATCCGGGTCATTGATGACCGAGAAAACCGTCACACTCCCAGGCGTCACACCGAGATAATCAAGCAATAGGTCAGGCTTGCCAAAGGAAAGGCGTTTACAGCCAAGAACCTTATGCAGCTTATTTACGGGGATTTGCGTGTCGGCCAAGGCGCAGACGAGAAAAAGCGCGCCAGACTTATCTTTCAAAAACAGGTTTTTCGTGTGACCGCCCGGCAAACCCGCTTTGATGTTGGCACTTTCCTCGACAGTAAATACGGGCGGATGCTCATGGGTCTTATGGGCGATATCAAGCGCATCAAATTTCGCAAATAGAGCGGCGCGCTCAGGAAGGGTCTTAGAAGAAGTTTCTGTCATATCGTTACGCTAGCAAAATGCAGCGCGGGGGCAAGATAAGAACCGCGTGAATGTTAAAAAAGAGCTCAATTATGTTCCTGAAAAAAGCCCTAAAAAGCCCTGTTTTTACGCTTGATTTGCTAAAATTTCTGCGCCATAAGCCGCCATTCTTACTCAGATACGTCTGAGCAAGACATTACGTCTTTGAGCGGGCGTAGCTCAGTGGTAGAGCACAACCTTGCCAAGGTTGGGGTCGTGAGTTCGAATCTCATCGCCCGCTCCAGACATTTTTCATAGAATTTTGAAAATTGATTATTTTGAAGACCTATGAGTTTTTACGCTTGCAGCTGTTTATTTTATGCCCGCTATGGCAAAATTAGAACGTGAGGCTTTACCGTAGGTTTATGCACTTGATTGGCGCAAAATTTGCATTCGTTATGTGTGAGACGTTTTGTTTAAAAATCACACAAAATTGCTTTTGTTAACTTTATGCCATTGTTTTGAGGCAATATTTCGAAACGACACAACTGCGCAAGGCTTTGAGAGAGTCTTAAAATAAGTTGAAATTGGGATAAGAATATGACAAAGGCTCCTTGGGGCCATTGTAGTGTGCGTTTTGCGTTCTCTGTGGTATGAGGGTTGTAAAGGCGTATTTATGATGGCGATGTTTAAAACTGACAAGT
>CALLME010000236.1 GCA_938007945.1 uncultured Caulobacterales bacterium | reverse complement strand
ATTCCGCCCGTTTCAGCGAGCTTGATGAGAACTTCTGTACGGCGGTTCAGCGCTTCTTTCACGCCGTCTCCGCGATCAATAACGTTTTCTGTTTCGCCACGACCCATTGATGTAATGATGCTGGCATTTACGCCGTCACGTACAAGCTCGTCCCGGGCATCCGCAGCACGCTTTTCAGACAGTGACTGGTTGTATGCGGCTGAGCCAGATGTATCCGTGTGGCCGACAACTGTAATGCTTTCGACGTTACAGAACTCGCCAATGTCGAGGATACGGTTGATTTTGCCTTGCGTCTCAGCGGAGCGACCTTTGTCAAACTCATAGTAAATCGTCTCAGAACGATATTCTTGACCACATAGCGAAGTGATTGATTCAGCAGAACGCGTAATAGGTTGAGCAGGGCATTGAGACGCGTCTGTTACAAGCGAACCGTCCCAACAGGCTGTCGTTTGTTGCACTGGGCATTGTGATACGTCTGAAACGATTGAGCCGTCCCAGCACTGGACTTCTGAAATAGGTTGCGGCTCGGCCGGGCAATCAGCTAAGTCTAGTTTCATACAACCGTTCCAGCATTTGTAGCCCTGCGGCGCATTTGCAGCAGACATAGCCATAACTGTGTCGCCTGTGCCTGTTGACGCTGTTGTAGCGCAAGCGGCGAGTGTCATCGCGCTTGCCGCTAAAATAAGTTTTACTAATATATTGGATTTTGACATTTTGCCCTCCAAAAAAATTTGACCGCTCTGCCACCGCAGCGACGGTTGCCCCCCCACTCGGGACAGAGGCATTGATCCATTCGCAGCCTCAAAAAGAAAGTTATTGCAGGCACAAGGCCAACAAGACTTGGTTTACAATGCCTTAATAATTTCCCAATGACAAGAACTCATCGTGAGATAAGTCCCTTACGACGCGAATTTTTACACATCCATTTTCAAACTGGAACTCAGAGCCTTATGGAGCGTAATTCAACTATGACAGGTTTCAAATATCAAAACTTTACTCTAGGCCTTGCAGCTTTCACCTTAACGATGTTTGCAGCAGACCCTACAGCGCTCGCCTCAGAACCATTTGAACAAACGGGGGTAGAGGCAAAATCCTTTGCGCCTCTGACTGTTAATATTACGAGCATTGATAATGACGAGGGCGACATTCTTATTGCGGTCTTTAATTCGGAAGACAATTACAGTTCAGACAAGACCATTGCAGAGAAAACTGTTGCAGCTAAGGCCGGCACTGTCTCCGCCCAGTTTCATTCATTAAGCCCGGGGTCTTATGCTATTAAAGTCCTGCATGATGAGGATCGCGATAAAAAAATCGATCTGTCATTCATCGGCGCGCCGTCAGAAGATTATGGATTTTCTCAAAATGCACGCGATCCCTTCAGCCAACCCGAATGGGAAGAAGCCAAATTTGAGCTCACACCCACGGGGTACACGGCGACAATCCAAGTTAAGTAATGAAATCGCGCGCAATAGTGCGTCTGCGCTTTGACAGATTCGTTCGTATGCGTAATAGTTAGGTCTCAAAGGAGACCCTATGGCTATCGCACGCCCCGTAGACAGACGCTTATTTTTCATGCTCGACCGCGCACATACGCAACTCGCAAAGGCGGCGGATGCGCATTTATCTGCCAGTTCTCACGTCGGCACGTCACAAGCGGCCGTGCTTATCTATCTTGGCTATCACGATAATTGCCGATTAAGCGAATTATCAGAAGGTGTTGGCCGCAATAATTCCGCTATTACTGGCCTAGTCTCCCGCATGGAAGAGGCAGGGCTCGTCTCCCGCGGTCACAGTCATGACGATAGACGCACAAAAACTGTGTCTCTCACGAGTAAAGGCTGGACAGTCCGCGAAACCGTTATGAATGATTTTCGCGCATTTAATGAAAAGTTGGTCAAGGGCCTCAACGATAGAGAGGTCGATGCCGTAATGAAATTCTTGTCGCTCTCTGTCTCAAATGTCGCAAGTTGATGAAAACGGCCCCTACAAAATCTGCCGACGAAATTGTGAAAGTTGATATTGTCTCTGATGTCATCTGCCCTTGGTGCTGGCTCGGCGCAGCCTATTTCCACGAAGCCACACGACAGTCGGGCCCGACCATAGACCTTACCTGGCGGCCCTATATGCTTGATCCAAATGTGCCGCGTGAAGGCGTGCCTTATAAAGACTATATGAAAGCAAAATTTGGCGAGGCGGGGCCTGGCAGTCGGTGGACGGTCATGCGTCAGCATTTAGAAGAGGCAGGACCCAACGTTGGCATCGCGTTCAATTTCTCTGGAATCAAAATGCGCCCGAACACTTTAAATGCGCACCGCCTGTTGCGATGGGCGCAAGGGCAAGGCGTAGCAAACGAAATGGCAGAGAGGCTGTTTCGCGCCGCTTTCACTGACAATGTAGATGTTGGCGATATAGATGTGCTCACACGTCTTGCGGATGACGTTGGGCTGGATCGAAAGCTCGTGAAAGATTTGCTAAAGAGTGACAAGGATATCGACGCGGTCGAATCTGAGCGCCTCTATTTTCAAAACCTTGGTATCACGGCCGTGCCCACATTTATTTACAATGGACAATTCATTGTTCAGGGGGCACAGCCCGTAGAGACACATCTTGCG
The DNA here is from genome assembly GCA_938007945.1 of uncultured Caulobacterales bacterium. Taxonomy (GTDB): domain Bacteria; phylum Pseudomonadota; class Alphaproteobacteria; order Caulobacterales; family Maricaulaceae; genus Fretibacter. Next base: position 8,521 of record CALLME010000236.1, on the reverse strand, counting down.
GCTATCACCCGTGCCGCAGCCATCACTTAAGTGAGGAAACGCTATGACTTTGTTTGAAATTGTGGGCCTCTATGTTGCCATAAACCTCATCCTCGCCCCCTTTCTTATGTTTCGCGTCGGACAGGTGCGGATCGCGAAGAAGGTCAATCTAGGGGACGGCGGCGATACCGAGCTTATCTCGCGTATCCGCGCTCATGGTAATTTTATTGAAAACGCGCCGCTACTTTTAGTGGGTTTGCTCGCACTCGCGAGCCTTTCTGCCCTTCCAATTGTGCTGCATATTTTTGGTGCGGGCTTTACAGTAGGTCGTATTTTTCATGCCCTCGGCATGGCAGGCAAATTCAAGCAAGGCCGCTTTGTTGGGACTATAACAGCGCTGCTGTCCTATGTTGGTATGGCTGCGACGCTGATTTATCTCATCATCTCAAATTAAGAGACTTCTTATGGGCAACCCCACACAACACGCCGATGCGCCAATTTCTGAAAAAGCGCTCGCGCCCGTCTTGAACGCTCTGCTTGAGCGCGCAAAGTTCTACGGCGCAAATCAGGCGGACGCCATTGCAACCCATGGACGGTCCCTCTCTGTGAAAGTGCGTGACCGCGCGCTGGAAGACGTCGACAATAGTGAGGGCAAAGATATTGGTCTGCGCGTCATGATTGGACAGAGGCAAGCCAGCGTTTCAAGCTCTGACCTGTCAACGCTCTCGATTGACAAACTCGCCGAGAGAGCGGTAGCCATGGCGAAACTTGCACCTGAAGACCCTTATTGCGGCCTTGCGCCAGAGGCTTTACTACAGAAAAATCCGCAAGACTTAGAGCTTTATGACGACACGCAGATGACGCCTGCAAAGTTAAAGTCGCGCGCGCACCAAGTCGAGGCCGCGACCGCCTCTGTCAAAGGCATTGACCGCGCAGAAGGCAGTTCTGCGAGTTGGTCCAGTTCTGCGATTTACTTTAAGACAAGCCACGGCTTTTCGGGCGGGTGGCGGAGTTCACGCCACGGCTTATCGGGGGTCGCCATTGCGGAGCAAAACGGGGCGATGGAGCGCGACTATGCTTATGAAGGGTCACGCTGGCTTGAAGACCTCCCAAGTCCCGAAAAAATAGGCAGGGAAGCCGGCGAGCGCGCGGCCGCCCGCCTCGGCGCGATACAAATGCGCTCGGGCGCTCTGCCCGTCCTCTTTGATAGGCGCGTGGCCAATAGCCTCGTCGCGGCATTATTTGGGGCCATTTCTGGGACGTCTATTGCGCGCGGCACGTCATTCCTTAAAAACAGTATGGGCGAGCAAGTTTTCTCATCCGATATTAACATCGTCGACGACCCGACACTGATACGCGGGCATGGTTCGCGCCCATGGGACGGCGAAGGCGTGGCCACGGAGCGCCGCAATATTATAGAGGATGGTAAGCTGACAACGTGGCTACTTAATTGCAGCACAGCCAAACAACTCGGACTTGAAACAACGGGGCACGCCATGCGCGGCATAGGTGGACCACCAGGCATTTCGTCAACCAATAGCTGGCTAAAAGCCGGCGACCTATCGCCGAATGCGCTTTATCAGAAAATGGGCCATGGTCTTTTAATCTCAGAGATGTTTGGCCCGTCGCTCAATAATAATACGGGTGATTATTCAGTAGGTGTTTCGGGCTTTCAGATTGAAAATGGTGAACGCACAACGCCCGTGAATGAAATTACAATTGCGGGCAATTTGGTTGAGGTGTTCCGTTCTCTTATTGCAGCCAATGACTTGAAATTTGATGGCAGCAAATGCGCGCCAAGCGTTTTGGTTGAAGGGTTAACACTTGCGGGAAGCTAATGACAGTTGCGTTCCCTTCGCGGAAGACCTCGCCGTCTTAGAGCCCGCCGTACGCGTGGCTGGCGAAATTGCGAGAGCCGCGTTTAAAACCGGCGACGCCAAAGTTTGGGATAAGGTCGAGAACCATCCGGTGACTGATGCCGATATTGCGGTCAATAATTATCTCGCAAAGACACTTCGCACGCTGCGCCCTGATTATGGGTGGTTGTCTGAGGAAACCAAAGATGACAATTCCCGTCATGCTTGCCCGCGCACATTTGTCGTTGACCCGATTGACGGCACACGCGCCTTCATCGAACGCTCGCCCAATTTCGCTGTGTCAGTCGCGATTATTCAAGAGGGTGTGTCCGTTGTCGCCGCGCTTTATAATCCGCTTACCAATGAAATGTTTACGGCTGTGAAAGGCGGAGGCGCGAAGCTGAATGAAAAGCCTATCAAGCCGTCATCTCGCACGGAGCTCGAAGGTTGCCACATGGTCGGTTATCCGCGTAAATTTCGCCGCCTCGCTTGGCCCGAAATGAATGTGACAGTCGCGAATTCAATGGCCTACCGTATCGCACTTGTTGCCTGCGGGAAAGCTGACGCGACAGTGTCCTTCACCCCCAAATCAGATTGGGACTTGGCCGCTGCCGAACTCATTGCGCGTGAAGCTGGCGCTCACATTACAGATCTGCGCGGCAATTCCTTTCGCTATGACGCCAAAAGCACAAGTGAGTTAGGCGTGATTTGTGCTGGCACAAAGCTGATGCCTTTGATAAGTAAACGCGTGAAAACACTGATGGAAGAGGCGGCAAAGTCTGATAATCCATCGCGAGATTTTGCCTATATGGGGACCCGCATGACAGATAGAACAAGTAATCCAAACCAGCTTCTTCACATTGTTTTTGGTGGGGAACTCGTGGATCCAATGAAAACGGAATTTATCGACTTGACTAAAATGCATTTCGTCGGCGCTTATGAGAATTTTGAAAAGGCACATGCGGCGTGGAAAAGCTCAGCCCAGCGCACAGTCGATAACGCCCATATGCGATATTTCATCCTCCACGCCCATGAATTAATTGACCCTGATAGCGACGGCTTCATTGGTTAAAGACACACCCGCTTTCTCCGACAAGCAACTTATCGCCCGTCTGTGGCGCGGCTATATCTGGCCGCAAAAATCAAAGCTCTTTCTCGCTGTCATTTTCATGGTTGTACTGGCAGCTGCGACAGCGTGTTACGGGCTTGTCGTCGGTTATATTGTGGATCAAGCCAACGCGCTCTCCTCCGCTGACGGCGGAAGCACAAATAGCCTCGCGCAGGCGAAATCCTACGCCGAGTTGGTGTTGCCAATCCTTCTCGGAATTACCTTACTCTCGGGCGTCTCGAATTACGCACAACGTATTCTATCTAATTCCATTGCGCTGAATGCCGTGGGTGAGCTTCAAAAGCGCATGTTTAGCTCAAGCCACCGCGCCGATTATGCGAGCTTTGCGCGAGAGCCCGTCGGCAATCTGATCTCTAAATTTACCAATGACGTCACAGTCTTGTCAGGCGCGCTTGTGCGAGCAATGTCTAATGTCGTGAAAGATGTGCTGACAATCATCTTTATCCTCATTATGATGGTGTGGAACAATTGGCAACTCACCGCACTTATCTGCGTGCTTTACCCCCTCGCCGCTTGGCCGATTATCACGATATCTAAGCGCCTGCGCGGCGATGCCAAAGACGTTCAGGCTCATATCGGGACTATCACAAGCGAATTAAAAGAGAGCCTTGGCGGGGCACGTATGGTGCGCACTTACGGGCTAGAGACACGCGAAACACGGCGGCTTGACCAAAGCTTTGACGAGCGTATTCGGCGCTATCTCAAACTTATCACAGAGCAAGCGCGTGTTGACCCCATTCTTGAAGTCGTCGGCGGTCTCGCCATCGCAGGCATTGTGATTTTCGGTGTCTGGCAAGTCAGCTCGAACCTCGCGACGGCAGGTTCAATCGCGGCTGTGCTGACATGGGTACTGCTGCTCTCGCCGCGTATTCGTGCGCTTGGTACGCTTAATAACGTCGTTCAAGAAGGGCTATCTGCCCTGTCGCGAATTTTTGAGGTTATCGACGAAACACCAACTATTATTGACGCGCCCAAAGCCACGCCGCTCTACGCTGCCAAAGGTGATATTGATATTGAAAACGTCAGCTTTCGCTATGCTGATGGCACAACCGCGCTTGACGGCATTAGTCTGTCAGCGAATGCAGGCGAAACGATTGCGCTTGTTGGCCCGTCAGGTGGCGGAAAATCGACGCTGATGAATTTAATACCACGCTTATATGATGTCAGCGACGGTGCGGTAAAAATTGATGGGCAAGATGTCCGCAATGTTACGCTCGAATCTTTGCGACGCGCTATGGCTCTCGTCAGTCAGAACGTGACACTTTTTAATGACAGCGTGGCTGTTAATATCGGTTTTGGCGACCTCACCGCTTCACGTGAAGACATAATTACTGCGGCCGAAGCCGCCGACGCGCATGACTTTATCATGGCACTTAATGACGGCTATGACACTATTATCGGTGAGGACGGCGGCACACTGTCAGGCGGACAAAGACAACGCCTCGCCATAGCGCGCGCCATTCTCCGTGACGCGCCAATCTTGCTGCTTGATGAGGCAACCTCCGCACTCGACACAGAATCTGAATCCAAAGTGCAAGGCGCATTAGAGCGTTTATCGAAGGGCCGCACAACAATCGTTATCGCGCACCGCCTTTCCACCGTAACAAAAGCCGACAAAATATATGTGCTGGATGGCGGCAAGGTCGTGGAAAGCGGGACGCATACATCGCTGCAAAAAACACGTGGCGGGCTTTACGCTAAGCTGAGGCAATTACAGCTGACTTAATTATCCGACAATCTTGAAATTAAATTCAGGATGACCTGCTTCACTCGGCGCTTCATTGGGGAGATAGCACGTGACATGTGTGCCTTGGCCTTCTTCTGATTCAAGCTCCACCCAACCGCCATGAGCTTCAATGAAACGCTGCACTAGCGCAAGACCAAGACCTGTCCCGCCGCGTGAGCTGCGGAAACTTTCAAACACTTGCGGCTGCTTTTCTGACGGAATACCGACACCGTCATCTTTGACGTAAAGCGTGACCCCGCCGCCCTCGCCACGATCTGCACCCAGTATGATTTGTCCGCCAGGCTTAGTAAAGCGCAGCGCATTTGAGAGCAGGTTATAGACGACTTGTTTCAGGCGGGTTTCATCTGCGCGGATGACACCAATGTCTTTGTCGCAGTCGAGTTTGAGCGAGATTTTCGTATCCTCAGCTTTCGTCGCAACATAATCAAGCGCATGGTCAAGCATGTCGTAAATCCGCACATCGCCAAGTTCAAGGTCGAGCACATTGGCCTCAATCGCAGCGATGTCAAGAATATCATCAATCGTTTTGGCGAGGTCTTCAGAGGCGCTTTGGATAGCAAATATATATTCAGATTGCTTATCGTTCAGTTCGCCCGCGCCATTATTTTGCAAGAAATCCGCATAGCCCGTTATGGTCGTAAGTGGTGTACGAAGTTGGTAGCTAACGTGTCCGACAAATTCAGATTTGAGGCGGTCTGCTTGCTCAAGGGCTTCGGCGCGTTCTAGCAGCGCGGCCTCGGCTTGTCGGGCGCGCGTGACATCATCCCACGCAATCAGCGTTGCCCCATCTGGCAGAGGCCGCGAAAGCCATGTCAAAGTCTTGTCTTCACCTGTGACAATCTCGCCTTCAACATGACGGCGCACATCTGGATTGGGATCTGTCGTACGCGCGGCCATTTCCGACCAAAACGCTATGTCGGAATAGAGGGGCAAGCTGGCTTCAATTAATTCCCGGAAGCGCGGCGCGTCTTTCAAGCTGTCTTCCGACAGATTCCAAATTTTGCCAAAGGCGGCATTGTGGATTTTCAGACGCCCATCTGAGCCAAACACGGCAATCCCTTCTGAGAGGCGATCAAGCGTCGTTTTTTGCACATTAATCAGCGTACCAAGCTGGCTTTGCAGCGTGACAGTCTGCGTTATATCAGAAAACAGAAGCGATATGCCGCCTCTGGGGTCGCGAAGCCGAGCAAGCCTAATGGTGCGTTCATCGGGGAGCCCCCAAATCTCTTCAGGCACTTCATCTGGCCAATCTGTGTAAAGCGCAAGCTCGCTCGACTTCCATTCCGAGAAATCCGACTGCTCAGGCACAAGGCGCTTTTCGCGTAAGTGATCAAGCCATTCACTATGGCTTGGGCGGTCATGCGCCCAGCCCTCTTCCAAGTCAAACATCTTTGCGAAGGCTTTGTTGTGGAAAGAAATGCGTTGGTCTGCGCCAAAAATCACAATGGCTTCGTCCATGACATTTAAGAGTTCATCATGGGCGCGCATATGTCGTGTGAGCGCTTCGCGAAGGCCATCTGCCTCTGACGCGTCCATGGCAATGCCCGCCGCGCCGCCGCTAACAGGGAAAAGCGTAACAGACATCGCCTTGCGTTGCCCATTTATAATGATTGGGCGGTCGCCTTCAACACGTTCACCAGATTGCAGCGCTTTCTCAGCTTGCTGCGCGCTTTCTGCGTCAAGATGAGTTTGCGCTTTTAAAACCTCAACGACAGAACTCGCCCCGACAGCTTTAACATAGGCGTCATTCACCCAACTCAACCTACCTACGCCTGAGATGCGCCACAGCGGAAACGGTGCGCGGCTCATCATTTCGACAAAGGCGACGGGGTCGTCTTCGGCGGTCAGACGATGGTTTTCAAAACGGCTAATTGCGGTGCGCTCGTCCTCTCCGCGAATAGAGGCGTCCTCCAGCCAAAGTACGACTTGTCGCCCTGCGGGACGTCCGTCAGCCTCGATAACGTTGCCGCCTGGCAGGACGATTGAGACAGAGAAAGCTTGTCCTTTCTGGCGCAACTGCATGAGGTTGACGCGCAAAGTCGCAGATTCTGGATCTTCCCCGATCGTGTCAAGATCCGCGAGGCCGTCGAGCATACGATTGACAAATTCACGCGGGCGTCCGTTTTCTGCAAAGCGGCCCACGGAGGCGAGAGCAGCGGGTGAGCCATACATACGTGGCTCCCCCCATCCCGCATCGGAATCTGGAACTTTCTCTTCCCACACAAGCACAAGGCCCGGATAGCTTCCGAATACGGCATCTGTCGAGGCAAGTTTCTGATCAAGGTCAGAGGCGCGCTTTTTCCACCCGCGATTTTCTGACCCTGCACCAACGCGTGAGTTGAGCGCAAACATGAATGAAAGAATCGCCAGCAGGACCGCGCCCGCTGTGATTATCATCAAAATCAGTTGTGTCTGTTCCGACAACAAAGTGACAAATCCCCAATCCACATATAGCCCGCATCGCTATGTAGGCGCACTCATATAACGGCTTCTGAAAAAGACCGCACGAGTCTAAAAAGGGCTTAACGTGAGTTTTGCGAATTTGAAAGCGGGGATTTGCATCCCCACCCAATTTCGGAAGCGATTTAGGCCGCTAAATTACGAATGACATTTACGATATCATCCGTCACGCGGTCCACTTTAGATAAGTCGTCGCCTTCAGCCATCACGCGAATAACGGGCTCTGTACCAGAGGCGCGCACAAGGACACGACCCGAATTGCCGAGTTCGACACGCGCGTCTTCAATGGCGGTGAGCACATTTTTATCCGTCATCGGTGTGCCGGTTTCGTAAGTGACGTTTTTGAGCATTTGCGGCACGGCCTCAAAGACTTTGAGAATCTCAGACGCCGGCTTTCCGCGGCGCTGAATTTCGGCGAGCACTTGCAAAGCCGCCACTGTGCCGTCTCCTGTCGGGGAGAAATCTGTCATCAATATATGTCCTGATTGCTCACCACCAACATTATATCCATCTGCCCGCATACGTGCCGCAACATGTCTGTCACCCACATCCGTGCGCAAAAGGCTTAATTTTTGGGATGTAAGATAACGCTCGAGTCCGAGGTTAGACATGACTGTGGCAACAATACCGTTTTGGGTGAGTTGCTCGCTTTTCTGCCAGCTTGTGCCAATTAAGCCGAGCAATTGATCCCCATCGATAATAGTGCCGTTTTCGTCACACATAATGATTCGGTCAGCGTCACCATCGAGCGCAATACCAAGGTGAGCGCCGTTTTCAACAACGGTTTTCGCCATCAGATCAGTCGCCGTTGATCCGCAGCCCGCATTGATATTTGTACCATTGGGCGAAATACCAATAGGAATAACTTCGTCAGCGCCAAGCTCCCACAGCGTTTCAGGCGCGGTTTTATAGGCTGCACCATTGGCGCAATCGATAACGATTTTCAGGCCTGATAGGTCAAGATTTTTCGGGAACGTGCTTTTGACGATTTCAATATACCGCGCCTGTACATCATGAAAACGCTTCGCTTTGCCAAGATGCTCAGACGTCGCGAGACCTTCTTTCCACCCGTCATGGCTGATTTTTTCAATGGCGTGTTCGGCCTCATCAGACAGCTTTCGGCCATTGGGACCAAAAAATTTAAAGCCGTTGTCGTAGAATTTATTGTGTGATGCTGTAATCATCACGCCAAGATCCGCGCGCATAGTTCGCGTCATCAATGACACGCCAGACGTTGGCAAGGGGCCAAAGTGCTTGACGTCCATTCCCACAGAGATAAAGCCCGCCGCGAGCGCATTTTCAATCATATAACCTGAAAGCCGCGTGTCTTTGCCAATCACGACAGAGGGG
>CALLME010000235.1 GCA_938007945.1 uncultured Caulobacterales bacterium | reverse complement strand
TTGCGCCATACGTGTCGTCACCAATCCGAAGTGCCGCGCTTCATCATCGCAGACACTGATCCAATCCGAGCAAAAATCATGCCGTTCTGCCTCATCAATACGCGGATCCATAACAAAACGCGCCAGCATATCGGCAGCAAGATCTATGGCGTTAAATTCGATATGCGCGACGGCATGGAGAAGTGCGGCACGGCCCGCCTCGGTTCCGAGGCGTCGTCGTTTCACCTCGCTTGGTGCGACGAGGTCTGGTTTTAAGGGTCGAGCGGGGGTGTCGCTGAGGCGCGGCGCGGCGGACCCGATTGGACAGTTGTCTTGCCATGCCTGTGACAGACGCTGCGCCGCGGCCACCTTGGCGTCAGCTGTGCCTGCCTTGAGCACATCAGCGGCGAGTGTGAGAGCGGAGTTCATAACGGAGCTTAAAGGCGTCTATTCGGCGTGAGATTTAAGGTCTTGGAAAACAGCTTCGGCGTGACCTTTAGCCCGTACTTTGCGCCATATTTGAAGGATTTTGCCAGTGGGGCCAATCAGATATGTTGCGCGTTCTATGCCCATATATTTGCGGCCATACATATTCTTTTCTACCCAGACCCCATAAGATTCGCACATATCACCTTCCGCATCCGAGAGTAGCGGAATAGTCAAATCATGCTTTGCGACGAATTTATCGTGTTTCGCGACTGTGTCTTTTGATACGCCGATGACGCGGCCATTTATGAGCTTAATTTTAGCGTGCAGCGCTGTGAAATCTACGGCTTCGGCTGTACAGCCTGGCGTGTCGTCCTTAGGGTAGAAATAGATAATAAGGTAATGACCGTGAAAGTCATCGAGCGTGACCGTATCACCGCCGTCGCGTGGGAGAGAGAAGTCAGGGGCCTGTTCACCAATTTGCAAGGCTGTCATTTCACGCTCCATTATAATTTGTTTAGATAACTGTAGTTTACATACGGGTGACTGGATTTCTAGGTTCAGTCGGCCTAGAGCACAAGACCGTATGAGCGAAATTAAACAGCCCGAAAAGAGTGTATCGACCCTGTCGGATGAAATGCCGTTGGAAGGTGACGCTGCGCGAGTTGAGGAAACAAAATTTAGCCCAAAAAAGACGACGCAGTTCTTTACGCTCACCACGTTAGGCAATTTCCTCAAAACCGTAATGTATCGCCTTTACCGTTTGACGGGAGAGCTTTGCGCTATTGTCCTTGGTCTCGCTTTCGTGTGGCTATGTGGCGTCAATATGCTGATTGCTCAGCGCGTAGCGGATGTTTCATTTCTAGAAAGTGATGCGGCACGTCTATTTGCAGGCGCGTTTGATGGCAAAAGTGCAGATGTGGGTCAGATGACTTTGGCGTGGGAAGCTGCGGATAACACGCTCATTTTTCGTGCGCGTGATATCTCTGTAAATACAAAATCAGGAGATCCCCTTAATGCTTTGTCCTATGTCGAAACAGAACTCGCCTTGCGCGACGTGGCGCGGGGCAAGATTGATCCTATACATGTCGTAGTCGACGGTGGTGAGCTAAGTTTCGTGCGCGATGAGGTCGGTAATTTCGTCGCAGGACTCGGCACGCCTGACACGGTTGGCGAGTTCGGCCCTGTCTGGCGCGGCGAGAAAAATGACGGCGATAATGATCTCTCTATTGGCCGCATCAAGTCCTTAGAAATTCGCAATGCCAAAGTCTATGTCCGTGACGCGGGCTCAGATTATAAAGCGCAGCTTAGAGATACGGAAATGTCAGTGGCCTTTGTACCTGACGCGATTGTATTTGATATAGCCGCGCTATTGTTAAAGGAGACGACGGATAGTGCATCCATCGCCGCTTCTGCGCCGCTTAAGTTTGCGGGCCGTGTATCGCCTGACCTTCGCAACATAGATATTAATTTTGATAGCGATGACTTCAACCCGTCAAAGCTCTTACCGCGACTGGATGAACTTGATGTTTTGCTCGGCCTTAACGCCCCGCTAGATTTGAAGGTAAATGCGGTTGCGGCGCGTGGAGACGGACTGCAAAAACTGAATGTCGACATTGATGTGGGGCGCGGGACTCTCTTGCGAAATGGGACCTCTTATAGTTTTGGCTCTGCGCGCGCGAAGACGGGCTATGACCCATCTGCGGAGACCTTAAAGGTTTCAGATATCAATCTCTCAAGTGACCTGCTCTCGCTGAGAGGGCGTGCAAATGTTAGTAATTTAGGCGCGATTGCAGACGGTTTGTTCTCCAAAGATACTAAGTTTGAAGGCGATTTTGACAGGCTATCTTCGAATGGGGAAGCGATTTCGATTGAACCGCTCACCCTCACAGAGTTGACGTTTTCTGGTCAATTGGAGCGCGATAGAAACAGGGTCGTGATGGATACACTTTCAGCCGACTTTGGCGATTTTAGACCTCAACTTTCTACCTCTCTCACTCGCGATGGTCAGGGGAAACTCTTGGCGGCATCAATCGTGGGACGAATTGATGGGGCTGTTTCTCGCGATCAACTTTTGGCGATTTGGCCCAAGAACAAAATTGTAGGTGCGCGCAATTGGATAGAGCGCAGTATTCTTCAGGCCACGATTTCAAATCTTCATGTGCGTTTCGATGCAAATGAGGCGGTGCTTTCTGGCGAGCCTTTGAAAGATCCCGACCTCACACTCACATTTGATCTGAACAACGGGATTGTGCGCTACATATCAACTATGACGCCCGCAACAAATGTCACCGGCAAAGGGCGTTTACTCGGCAATCAAGTGAGCTTCGATATTACAACTGGGCAAATTGATGATGTGGTGTTGGAGCGAGGAACTGTCAACATTCCGCGCATATACCCGTATGGTGGCGATTTGGTTGTGGAAGGCAAAGGGCAAGGGCCCATCCCCACACTGGCAGGGCTGCTAGACCAAAAGCCTTTTGAACTCGTGACGCCTTATGGCGTTTCGCCGAATGATTTCTCAGGGCAAGGGGATATCACCTTCTCACTCACGCGACCTTTGAGGTCCAAAATCACCTATGAACAAGTTAAATATGAAGTGTCTGGGACATTAAACGATGTCACGGCCCCTTTTGCGATTGGGAAAAATAAGCTCACAGATGGCAATGTGATTTTGCTCGCCAACCCGCAAGGCGTCTCGGTCAAAGGCCCTGTGAATATCGGACCATGGCAAACAGACCTGACATGGCGCGAAGTATTTGACAGAGGCGCGACCCCGACCCGGTATCAAGTCAATGGTCGCTTGAGCCAGTCAGACTTGGACAGCTTCGGTATTGGCCTGCGCGAGTTTATGGGCGGCGGCGATATTATCCTCTCCATCGATGCGGAAGCAGATGGTCTCGCGATTTCCAAAGCCAAACTAAAAGCGGACTTATCTGAGACAGACATGAAAATCGGGCCGTATTGGAGCAAACCTGCGGGCGTTGACGCGATGATGACAAGCGATATGACGCTATCAAAAGATAAGCAATTACGCCTCGACAACCTTTCTCTTAAATCACAAGGATTAAATCTTGAGGGCGCGCTTGATATCGGCGCAGACTTCAAACTCCGCGACCTGAACTTCAGCACAGCGAAAATTGTGGGGTTCATTGATGCGGCCGTTCAATTGAAACCGAGCCCAGACGCCGAGCGTTTTGATGCTTATATTACAGGTGAATTTCTTGACGTCTCGCCTACTGTCGACACGGCCTTCACAGGCGAGGGGAGCGGAGTTGATGTGCCCGTGCTTTTGACAGGCTCAATCAAGCGCCTCATTTTAGATGAAACTTATGTTGTTAACGGCGCGACGTTTCTATTCGGTCATAACGGCATCGGCGTGACAGAAGCGCGCCTCAAAGGCAAGGCGCTGGCGGGGCCTCTGGCACTCAATTTGACGACAGATGTCGACAGTAATTTACGCACGCTCACCATGGATGTGCCTGACGCCTCAGACGCCGCTTTCGCGCTCTTTAATCTGCAAAGCCTAGAAGGTGGGCGTTTGGAGCTTGATGCTGATCTGCCAGCGGTCGGCACGGACGGCCCTTTAACCGGCGACATTCGCTTGACCGATGTGAAGATCGTTAATGCCCCTATTTTGGCGACAATGTTATCGCTCGGCTCTCTTTCGGCCCTAACCAATGCGCTTGGCGGAGACGGACTCAAAATGGAAAAGGTCACTATTCCGTTTTCATATCAAAAGGGCCAATTTAGCGTGCGTGAAGGCCGCGCTTCTGGTCCTGGTCTTGGCATGACGGGCAATGGCGAAGTTAATTTTGGCAACGACACGCTTGATATGGACGGTGTGTTAGTGCCTGCCTACACGGCGAATTCTATGCTGGGAGATATCCC
>CALLME010000234.1 GCA_938007945.1 uncultured Caulobacterales bacterium | reverse complement strand
GTATCTTTGATGCCGACGATTTCAATCTCGTCACCGACGTTAACGCTTCCGCGCTCAACACGGCCTGTCACAACAGTACCACGGCCTGAGATAGAGAACACATCCTCAATTGGCATCAAGAACGGCTCGTCAATCGCGCGGGGTGGCTGTGGGATGTACTCATCAACAGCCGCCATTAGCTTTTTAATCGATTCTTCGCCGATTTCTGGCGTCTTGCCTTCCATCGCTGCGAGAGCAGAGCCTGCAATCACAGGAATGTCGTCGCCTGGGAAGTCGTAGCTAGAGAGAAGCTCACGGATTTCCATTTCAACAAGCTCAAGAAGCTCTTCATCGTCAACTTGGTCAACTTTGTTCATGTAAACGACCAAAGCCGGAACACCAACTTGGCGCGCAAGCAGAATGTGCTCACGTGTCTGAGGCATCGGGCCGTCAGCCGCGTTCACAACAAGAATAGCGCCGTCCATCTGCGCCGCACCTGTAATCATGTTCTTAACATAGTCAGCGTGACCTGGGCAGTCGACGTGGGCGTAGTGACGGGCATCCGTCTCATACTCAACGTGCGCCGTCGAAATCGTGATACCACGCGCTTTTTCTTCTGGCGCGCCGTCAATCTCATCATAAGCCTGGAAATCACCGAAATACTTCGTGATCGCCGCCGTCAATGTCGTCTTGCCGTGGTCAACGTGACCAATCGTGCCAATATTGGCGTGCGGCTTATTACGCTCAAACTTCTCTTTTGCCATTTTAGCTCTCCAATTTTGTGCCCTGCTCTTCAAGGCGGAGTTAAATCTTAATTTCTTAGAATGCGCGCCCTAAAGCTCGCATATTATTCACATGCGCTTATGCGCCGCCCTGCTTGCTGATAACTTCGTCCATTACAGCCTGCGGTGTCGCAGCGTAGTGGTCAAAAACCATTGAGAATTGCGCGCGACCTTGCGTCTTAGAGCGCAAGTCATTGACGTAACCAAACATATTGGCCAGCGGCACCATCGCGTTTACAACGTTGGCATTACCGCGCATCTCTGTGCCTTGGACCATGCCGCGACGTGAGTTCAGATCACCAATCACGTCACCCATATATTCTTCAGGTGTCACGACTTCGACCTTCATCATCGGCTCAAGAAGCTTAACCTTGCCTTCTGTCTTAATCTGACGGAACGCAGCGCGAGCTGCGATTTCAAACGCCATGACAGAAGAGTCAACATCGTGGTAAGCCCCGTCATAAAGCTCAGCTTTAAAGTCAATCACCGGGAAACCTGCAAGCAGACCCGTCTCAGCCATTGTGCGGATACCCTTTTCAACACCTGGAATGTATTCTTTAGGGACGTTACCACCAACAACTTTTGATTCAAATTGAATGCCTTCACCTGGCTCGAGCGGGATGAAGTTGATTTTTACGCGACCAAACTGCCCAGATCCACCAGACTGCTTTTTATGTGTGTAATCAATATCAACGGGCTTGGCGAGCGCTTCACGGTACGCCACTTGTGGCTGACCGATATTCGCTTCAACGCCAAATTCGCGCTTGAGACGATCAACTAGGATATCAAGGTGAAGCTCGCCCATACCCGCCATGATTGTCTGACCAGATTCATGATCAGTGCTAACGCGGAAAGACGGATCTTCAGCCGCTAAGCGCTGTAGGCCAACGCCAAGCTTTTCCTGGTCGGCTTTAGACTTAGGTTCAACCGCAATCTCAATCACCGGATCAGGGAACTCCATACGCTCAAGGATAACTGGCTTATTCTGATCGCAAAGTGTATCACCCGTTGTTGTGCCTTTGAGACCCGCAACAGCGATAATATCGCCGGCAAATGCCTCTTGGATGTCCTCACGGTCATTAGAGTGCATCATCATCATACGACCAACGCGCTCTTTGCGCTCTTTGACAGAGTTAAGAAGCGTCATGCCTGTCTCAAGCTTACCTGAGTAGATACGACAGAATGTCAATGTGCCCACAAATTTGTCGTTCATGATTTTAAATGCCAGCATAGAAAGCGGCTCGTCATCAGAGGCAGGACGTGTTGTCTCCTCCCCAGACTTGGCGTCAACACCTTTAATCGCAGCAATATCAAGCGGGCTTGGAAGATAAGCCACAACAGCATCGAGCAGAGGCTGAACACCTTTGTTTTTAAACGCTGTACCGCAGAAAACAGGGACAACTTTGTTGGCGATTGTAGCCGCACGCACGAGACGCTGAATGGTTTCAACATCAGGCATTACGCCGTCAAAATAAGCCTCCATAACCTCGTCATCCATTTCGGCTACAGCCTCGATGAGAGCTTCGCGGTATTCCGCGGCCTTTTCCTTCATGTCATCAGGAATATCGACCGTTTCGTATTTCGCGCCGAGGTCCGCATCCGTTTCCCAGATATAGGCCACGTTCTTAACAAGATCGATCATGCCTTTGAACTGGTCCTCGGACCCGATGGGCAGCTGCATTTCAAGCGCGTTGCCGCCAAGACGATCTTTCACAGACTGCACAGAGGCGTAGAAATCCGCACCGAGCTTGTCCATTTTATTGATAAAGATCATGCGCGGAACTTTATATTTGTCCGCCTGACGCCAAACGGTCTCAGTTTGCGGCTCAACACCTGCATTGGCATCAAGAAGTGCAACCGCGCCGTCAAGCACGCGAAGTGAGCGCTCAACTTCAATTGTGAAGTCCACGTGACCCGGTGTATCAATGATGTTCAGACGCTTGCCAGCCCA
>CALLME010000233.1 GCA_938007945.1 uncultured Caulobacterales bacterium | reverse complement strand
GTCTCGAGTATTTCAGTCTTATGAGGGGCGGATGTGGCGGTTTGCGGGTGATTTGTCAACATCTTGGCGCTGCGATGTATTCGCCGTTTCCATCAATTCATAGTGAGCCCTCGCCTCCGACGCAGGGCCTCTGCGCTCAGGCATAGACGACACGCTCACGCTCAGCATTGTCTGCCCTCGCATAAAGGATAGGCCATCGCCCGCGCGAACGTTGTAATGCGGCTTTGAAATGCGCTGCGTTTGGCCCGTACGGGTGAGGCGGAGCTTGCCTTTGGCGATGGTTTTCGCCGCTAAGCTACGTGTTTTAAACAGGCGCGTGCGAAACAACCACACATCAAGCCGTTGGGATGGCTCCGCGTCAGGGCTCGCTGCCTCCAAGGCTAGTCCTTTTTACCTTTGAGTGCGAGCAGGGCCGCAAATGGGCTATCCTCAGGCTTAATCGCAGGTTTGGGCGTAGATTTTTTGCGCGTGTCATTGCCTCCAGAGCTTTTACGGTGCTGCGCTTTGTTTGCGCGCTTGAAATTGCCACGACTATTTTTAGCAGGGCCTTTGGGGCGCATGGGATAGTGCCAGAACTCATTATTCTCTAGCTCAACCGTATTGCCGTCCGCGTCTTCTTCGCGGGGTTTGTAAACTTGAAGCGGTTGCGGGGCTTTGCGTGCAGGCTTGGAAGAGGGTGCAGTCTCAACTGCTGCCTTGGCGAGGTCTTCTGGTGGGGCGCCAACGACAGATGTGCTGGCGACAACGGCGTCAGAAATGGCACCGCTTGGCGTACTCATATCCATGGCCGAAGGCTGGGCGTCGTCTTTGGGCGGGATGCCTTGTACGGCTGTGTCGGATTTGATCTGCTCAACAGGGATAGCCGTTTCGGCCGTCTCAGTTTTTGGCTCAGTTTTTGGCTCAGTTTTAGCCTCTGGTTGAGGCTTAGGCTCGACGATTTCAGGTTTATAGCCTATCGCGGTCAACACGCCGCGCACGTCTTCATAGTTAGACCCAAGAAGCGCGAGCATTTCTTGCATCACCTGGAACTTGCGTGATCCGTTCTCACTTTGCGCTTGGCGGATAAGTCCCGCGAGACGGTCAAGAATATCAAAGCGCACAATGCGTGGCCCAGCGGCCTTAAATCCCATTAACGCTAAGGCCTCTTTCGAGAAGTTCTTAGACGCCAGTTCGCCTTCATTTGGAATAGACGTCACGCCTGCAAATGGGATGAACGGCTTTTTGTCACCGCCCGCGCCGTGGGCGACGAGAAGGGACAGAAGCGTCGCAGGTTTGGGCTTGAGCATATCGCGCATAAACACATGATATTGCCCGAAAAATACGCCAACTTCGCGAAGCTGTTTGCGCGCGTCTTGGTCGAGGGCTTTTACGAGTTTGCCCTGCGAAGAACGGTCGATAGAGCCAAACCCTTCGAGCAGCGTGTAAGCAAACCCTTTCGCTTCGGGCAAAGCCGTATCAGAATTTGACAGTGTTTTAAGCGCTTCAAGCGGGGCGAGTTTTGCCGTGACTTCTGCTTTCAGATAATCGCGCATGCGCTGCGCCGCCATAGCTTGAAGATTGGCATTGCCGAGCTGTCCGCCAATCAGTTCTGCGTCAGGATTAAAGACCGTGCCGCTACTTGCAATGCGCCCGACAGGCTTTCCGCCCCAGAGGATTTCACCATTATCTGAGAGCGTGAAGATAGCGTGCGTCCCGCCAGAGAGGCTCGTCAGGCGGCGATCGATTTCAGGACCTACGGCTTGGGCGGCGGTGGCAAGCAAGGCTTTGGCTTCGACGTCTGATCCTGTTTCATCAGGCACAAATTGCAGCCCATCGAGATGTCCAATCAAATGCCCATCTACCCAGACTTCGCCGTTATCCTTAACCGAGCTATCCATAGCTGTTCCTGTTCCAATTCCTTTGAGAAGGGCCGACGTTCGCCGGTCAACAAATCTCGCAATGAGGCCCTCATGTAACGCGTCAGAAAGGCGGTCCTCAACCTCGCGCGTGCGGTCAATCCAATAACCCGGTTGGTACATCCAACTCGTCTTATTCGCGCAATACGTCCATGTGCGGATTTGTGCAAGGCGCGTAGAGAGAATATCCACGCTTCCGCTTAGCTCGTCTAGTCTTGAGACGTGTTTTTCCATAAAATCATCGGGCAATTTCCCGCCGTGCGTAATCAGCAGACGGTAGATGTCTTGTAATAACTTCACATGAGCATCAATCGTGACATTGCGGAAATCTGGAATTTGGCACACATCCCACAGGCGTTTGACCGCTTGCTTGGCATCAATGCGGGTCGGGGCGACAGAGGCGACGACCTCGGGAATGCTGGCGAGGCGTTCTAGGGCGAGTTCATCTGTGCAGCCTTGAACACGGCGCAGGCGACGCTCAGGCGTAGGCTGATGCAGCGAGTCATCAAGCGCGGCGAGTGAGCTGAAATCAAGATCAGAATTACGCCACTCCACACGCGGGATAGGCTCAAACTCATGGGCTTCGATGCGCGCAACGGTTTCCTCATCCAGTGGCGGGCAGTCGCCTGTTGTGCCAAATGTACCGTTATTTCTAAACCGTCCCGCACGGCCCGCGATTTGGCCAAGCTCCATCGGGGTGAGCATACGTCTGCGCCGCCCATCATATTTGCGGATAGAGGCAAAGGCGACGTGATCTGTGTCGAGGTTTAGCCCCATGCCGACTGCGTCTGTCGCGATAAGAAAGTCGACTTCACCGCTTTGGAAAAGCTCGGCTTGCGCATTGCGTGTGCGCGGTGAGAGGGCCCCCATGACCACCGCCGCGCCGCCGCGTTGTCTGCGGATAAGCTCGGCCAGCGCGTAAACTTCTGCCGCAGAAAATGCAATAATAACAGAGCGTTTGGGCAATCGCGTGACTTTGGTGTGGCCCGCATAACTCAGCGTGGAAAAGCGTTCGCGCGTCTCAAACCTACAGTCGGGCAGCAGGTCACGAATGATAGAGCGCGCTGTCTCTGCACCTAAAAATAAAGTCTCCTCACTCCCGCGCGCATGCAGGAGGCGGTCGGTGAAAATATGCCCACGCTCAAAATTTGACATGAGCTGAATTTCATCAATCGCGACAAAGGCAAAGCGCTTTTCCAGCGGCATGGCTTCGACGGTACAGACATAATATTGCGCATTACGCGGCGTGATTTTTTCCTCGCCCGTAATCAGCGCGACTTGATTGGGGTGCTTTATACCGCAGATTTTGTCATAGACCTCGCGCGCGAGAAGCCGCAGCGGCAAGCCGATACAGCCAGAGCTTCGTCCAAGCATACGTTCCACAGCATAATGCGTCTTACCCGTATTGGTCGGGCCAAGAATGGCGCGCACAATCGCGGGATTTAAGGGAGTGCTCATAAGGTCTTATCCGCGATTCCGCGCGAGGGTTCAACGCGTGAATTAACCGCAGAGAGCTTAAGAGAGGTTAATCCTCAACCGTCACGACTTTTCGACTGTTCGGCGCAATCCATGACATTTCATCAAGCTTGATGACGGCTATAATAGAGCTGATTTTATAGCTAAACCGTAGCGGGACATAAAGACCGAGGTCGGGTCGAGCAACGAACTCGACTTTCATCGGCGTACCGCCTTCCTCTTGGTCGGGAAGGTCTTCAGGGTCAAAGCCGTTTATGGGCTCGT
>CALLME010000232.1 GCA_938007945.1 uncultured Caulobacterales bacterium | reverse complement strand
GCGCGACCTTCTTCAAGGCTATGTCTGAACTGGCGTGGATTTATGCGGGCTTGGGCGGCCTGTCCTTGGCGCGGCGCGGCGTGCGGGGGCGTCATCTGGCTTCGGGATCGCGCTTGGGAATTCATTCGCTGCTGTTCCATTAATGTCCGCCCAGCCAGATGTGAATTAACGAGGGCTGGCTGTGTCACGACACGCGAAGTTTGCGACGCAAATGTGGAGGCAGGTCGAGCGGTGGACGGGCGCGGCGTTTGCACTCTCGCTGCCGCTTGCGTGACGCTAGGTGCGCCGACGCGGACGGTGTTTGTGCCGCCACTACTGACCCGTGACGACCGCGCGCGCGACACGTTATTGCCGCTAACGCTTATGGCGCTAGGCTGCGGGCTTGAAACATTATCATTAAACTCACAGACGCCTTCTGCCATCTTCTGAATTTGGACGAAATTCCAACTACGGCATTGGGCGTCGCCAGAGCATTGCATCTCGCAGACATCCGCTGTTGAGGCAGCGATGGAATTATAAGTGTTTCCCGGACGGTAAGTGCCTGCATCTGCGGCGAAGGCAGAGTTGCTCAACGCAAAAACAGACGTCAGTAAAACTGTAAGGTGAGTGCGGCGCATATCATGTCCAAGAAAACGAATCTTGCACTATTGTCTGCCGCAAGCGTTAGCGTTTCGTTAACTACGTTAAAATCATATGAGATAATATGTATTTAGATCGCGCTTAATCCTGTGCTTCGTACATCGCTTTCTGCTCAATCGTCATTGCGCTTGTTGCGTGGTCAAACTCGGGCATGGGAGAGCCAACAAGCATCGCCCAGTAATAGCTATATTTAGTCGTCGGCTCAAACACGAGTGCAATACCAAAATCTGTCACACCTTTAGCGAGAAGATTTTTATTGTGTCCGTCACTATCCTTCCAGCCTTGGAATACGCGGTCCCAGCTTTCTTGTCCTGCTGCGGCGTTTTCAGCGAGCGTCGTAAAGTAATATCCTTTGCGCTGCGCGCGATCTCCAAAAGACGAGCCATCAGAACCCGTGTGGGAGAGAAAGCCGTGCTTGGCGAGGTCTTTCGCGTGAGTTTCGGACGCAAGGTTAAGTTTTTTATTGAGTTTGACAGGTGAGAGGCCCTTTGACGCGCGGTAGGCATTTAATTCCTTGACGGCTAATGTGTAGTCAAGCGCTTCGGGCTTTTGAATTTCAAAAGGGGAGGTTGAAGATAATCCATTATTCAGACGACACTGCATCGTTGTTGAAACTTTGGTGCCTATCGTCGTAGTTTCTGTGAACAGCAGGCTGCCGCGACAAACGTCACTCTCTTTTTTGCAAAGCGCGTTACACTCATCCGCCGAACTCACGGCTACCGTTTTATAAGTGCCGTCATCGTCCGATAACGCAAATTGATCAGCCGCCTGCGACGGTAGTGGGAGTGCGGCAAGGGTGAGGAGAGCGATAAAGGACGTGACGGTAAGGCGCATAATTTTCTTCTGTGATTTACTAAACTATACACAGCTTGGTGCGCGTGATGTGAACGAAATCTTAATTATCGCATTAAATCATGGTCATCTCTATGTTAATTGAACTGCATAGGGACGCAGAAAAACCAGACTAGAAAATGTTTTTACGCAGGCCGAGTTTGTAATCCATTATGCGATCTGCGATTGCCTCTTCATCAAGCGTATCTAAGTTATCATCGCGAGCGGGCGCAGCCGCAACAGCATCCGCAGTATCATCTTTATCATTTTTGATGCTCACCTCGTCGAGTTTCGCTTGTAATTCAGGCGAGATGAGATTGTTTCTCAGGCCGAGTTTGTAATCCATAATATGGTCTTCAATCTCGTCTTTTTCACGCGGGCCGTAATCATCAGACGCAGACCCTTTTCTAACCTGCGGTCTAGACGTCTTTGTCTCATTAGCCGCCTGTTCAGGACGGGGGCTCATTTCAGGATGAATATCGGGAGCCTTTGACGGCGCCTGCTGAGCGCGACGATTTTGCGTAATAGACAAAGCGGCAGCCACATCGCGGTAGCGCGTGTCCATCTCTTGGACTTCGGCTTGCGCCTCAAGGATTTGCTTTTGCGCTATTTCAAGCTGCATTGTCTGTGTGTCGATAATCTTCTCAAGACGTTCACGCTCAAGCTCTCCGCCTGTGCGAGATTTGCGAAGTTCGGTCACGTCACGCGCCGCGCTTGAGACGATGTCTTCTTTGACCTGAAGTTGGCGTGCGAGGTCTTCGATCTGCGCTTCCAATAGGATAATGCGGTCATCGCGACTGATGATGTTAAACTCATATTGGGTTTTAAAAGTCGAAATATCTTGATGTAGCGCGACCATTTCGCCCTTCATCTGATTATTCTGCTTTTGTGCCTCATCAAGCGCGCGGCGAAGTTCATAAGCTTCGGTCTCGATGCGGTCACGCGCATTGCGGTGATCGTCGAGATCAATTTTTAGGCTCTCAACCGTCCGTGTTGTGTCTGCACGAGCCGTTTTCGCGTCTTCAAGGTCATTCGTTAGATTTACAACACGGTCGCGCAAGACATTGTTTTCACGAATTTCGACTTCTGTCGCCGTTTTTTCGCGGTCAAGTTTGAGCGTGACGGCGCTAATGTCATTTGTCAGCTGACGAATTTCGCGGTCACGTTCCGTCAAGGCCTTCATGGCTTTAGCAAGATTGCCGTTGATCGTGTCATATTGAACATTCACTTCGGCGAGGCGGCGGCGATGTTCTTCAAGGTCTGCCTCTATAAGAGACGTCTTACGAACCGCATCTTCAAGTTCTTTTGTGACGATCGCGTTGCGCGCTTTCAGGCGGCGATTCTCGGGCTCAATCCGCTCTAGCAGAGAGAAGTCGACTTCCGCTTTGTCAACGAAATGCATCAAGCCCTGAACACGTTGCTGCGCACGGCGGTAAAGGGCTTCACCATTTTCGATGTCGCTATAAATGCGCGAAACATCAAGGCGGAGCTCGCCCACATTAGCGCGGCCACCTTTCATCGGACGAGAGAAGTCCATATCCGCGTAGTCTTTGATTGACGCAGGCGCGGCTTCAATAGGCTTTTGCGGCGTGACATCCTCACGCGGCGTATCTGTCGGGAGATTAAGCGAAAGTTCTGGGGTGGATAATGTTGGGGTCGCGCCACTTAAGAAATCTTCGCCGCCAATCGTCTGTGCGATAGCCGCCCGTGTTTCTGTCTCTGTGGGGCGCAGTATTTTTACACGAGGGGGATCTGCTTTTGAAAGTGTTTCAGCGCGAGGCGCTTTTTTGACAAATGATGGATCGTCATCAAGCGCGATGGGCTCTGGTGCTGAGGGCTCAGCAGGAGCATCGTCAAAGCGAGGGGATATAGGGGGGAGCGGTGTACGAGGTGTGGTCTGACTAACGATATCAATCATTTCATCGTCAGTTTTGGACACTTTCTCAGTTTTAGTAACTTTGACAGAAGCTTTGTCTTTTTTCGCCTTTTTAGGATTATCAGAGGCGCGTCTATCTTCAATGGGCTCATTGCGCAGCTCTGCGAGTTTAACGCGATGGGCGCGCTCTTCTTTGGCAAGAAGTTCTAAAAACTCAGATTTGCGACGTTCGACCTCACTATCCGTCAATCCTTCAGACGAAGCGTCTTGTGCTAATAATTCAGCGAGAGCAGGCGACTCCGAGAGGCGCGATGACGTGTTGGATTTCTTTTTGGATCGTCCACCACCTTGTAGCTTTTTTAAGAAGTTCATCGTTTTCCCATTCTCCCAACGCCCATAGAATCACCTATAGACCAAGAAAAATTTTGCGAGATTATGCTTAATGGAGTCTTAATTTTGGCCTATAGCGGCACGGATTAACCGTATTAGCGCGTTATCAACGGTCTTTAGGGCTATAGGGTGAGAGCTGACTTGACCCTATTCGCCGATAGCCGCATTAGTCAGGTCTATTTGTACTGTATCAACAGGGGTTCGCATGTCTTTCGCATTTATTTTTCCAGGGCAGGGCAGCCAATCCGTCGGCATGGGCAAGTCGCTCGCTGACGCATTTCCGTCTGCGCGCGCCGTCTTTGAAGAAGTCGATGATGTGCTTGGTCAAAAACTTACATCTATCATGTGGGACGGGCCTGAGGATGAGTTGAAACTGACGTCGAATACTCAGCCTGCGCTAATGGCGTGCTCGGTTGCGGCTTTGGCGGCGCTAAAATCTGAATTTGATATAGATGTCGCCTCCGCGAAATATGTCGCAGGACACTCGCTCGGTGAATATTCAGCGCTTTGCGCGGCAGGGTCGCTCAGCCTAGCTGATACGGCGCGGCTTTTACGTTTGCGCGGCGATGCGATGCAGGAAGCTGTACCTGTCGGGACTGGTGCCATGTGCGCTTTGCTCGGCGCGTCAGTCGAAGATGCAGAAGCAGCAGCCAGTGCAGGCAGCAAGC
>CALLME010000231.1 GCA_938007945.1 uncultured Caulobacterales bacterium | reverse complement strand
CCGAGCCGATGATTTGTAAATACGGCGAGTTTGGCGTGCGGCTTGAAGATCATTTTTACATGACAGATGACGGCCCGAAATGGTTCACAGAGCCAAGCTATAGTATCGACGAGCCGTTTAAAGGTGTCTAATTCCGCGCCGATAGGGTTTGCAGAGATTGCCTCTTCGATGCAGCTCGAAAACGGCGGGTACCGCGCAAGCATTCCTGATAATTGGCGACAAGGCCGGACGTGTTACGGCGGGCTAACGGCGGGCCTCGCCGTTGCTGCGGCCGAGCTTTCATATGAGAATTTACCGCCGCTTCGCAGTGTCAATGTCAACTTCGTCGGCCCTGTCACAGGCGACCCGCTCTTTACGCCAAAGCTGCTCCGCCAAGGCCGTAATGTGACGATGATTGAAGTTATAGCAACGGTCGGTGACGATGTCGTCGGCACCGTCACTTGCGCATTTGGCACGGCGCGCGAGAGCGATTTGAACGTTGAATATACCACCACTCCTGCCCGCGCACCTGAAGACTGCGAGCCTTTCACGCCCCCGCAAATGGCGGATTTTGTCCCAAAGTTTTTCCACCGCTTTGAGACGCAACTCATTGGTGGCGGTCGCCCAATGAGCGGCAAAGACGAGGGCTATATTCGCGCCTGGTCGCGTCATCACGACCCTGCCTCACGCGAAGGTACGGCATCGTTCGTCACTCTGTCAGACGTCCTCCCGCCTGCGGCTATGCCGATGTTTAAAAAAATGGGCCCCGTGAGTTCCATGACATTTCTGCTTAATATCCTCGATGACGCGCCCATAACCAAGGACGGTTGGTGGCAAGTTGAGTCCCGCCAAACAGCGGCACGCGGCGGTTACAGCACGCAAGTCATGCGCTTTTATGATTATCAAGGCCGCTTGGTTGCAGAAGGCCTACAATCGGTCACAATATTTATTTAAGCGGTTCAAGCCTATTCATGCACACGAAAAAGTAAGAGGCAATTAACCTTGCATACACTTATGATATGCGCATGACCGAGAATTAACTGTTTAAAATCTTTTTTCTGCAATAACATTTACTGAAATCAATAGGAAAATAACATGGCTGAGGCATCAAAAAATATACGCCAACTCGGGTTAATAATAGCAACAGCTTTTGTGCTGCCACTTTCGGCATGTGCAGGGGGCGGCGCGGCCTATCAACCCATTGTAGACGGGCCACAGAATGCAAAGTTTCAGCAAGACCTTCAGCAGTGCCAAGCCTTGGCTGAGCAGCGCGGCTATGATAATTCCGACGTGCGCACTGGCGCAGCAGTTGGCGCAGCCGCAGGTGGCCTCGGCGGCGTATTGCGCCGCGGAAATGATACCCGCAATGGTCTTATCGGTGCAGCCGTAGGCAGCGTTTACGGCGCCAGCGGCGCAGCTCTGGCGACGCGGACCGAACGCAAGAATATTGTCAAACGGTGTATGATAGGCCGCGGACACCGCGTCTTAGGCTAACCCCCAACACGCGCGAAGAAATCAGCATTTATTGCAAAGGCTTCTTCTGCACCCAGGCCAATTTTCACGTCAATGCCCGCTTCTTGCAGGAGCGCCGCACCGCGCCAATGGACGCGCGGGTCGGGGTCTATGACGGAGATAAAGCAACGCGCAATGCCCGCCTCAATGAGGGCATTGGCACAGGGTGCAGTTTGGCCGTAATGACTGCAAGGCTCTAGTGTGACATAGACGTTAGCGCCTTTTGCCTGCGCGCCCGCAACTTGCAGCGCATTGGCCTCACCGTGGGGTCGCCCCCCATCAGAGGTCACGCCTTGCCCGACAATCTCGCCGTCCTTCACAATTACGCAACCCACAGAGGGGTTTTCCGCCGTGCGCCCTTTTTGAGCGGCCGCGAGGGCAAGCGCTTTTTGCATATAGGCGGCGTGGCTTAGCAATTTGAATTAAGCGGTTTTATTTGGAATCGGCGGCAATTCTTTCGCGCGTTTTTTATCCAGATATCTCGCTGACTTTATATTAAGCGTGCCGTCTTCAAGCTCAATCAAAAGCGGATTGCCGGTTGGAAATTCAAAACCTGGAATGTCTTTGTCAGATACATCAAACAAGCGCTTGAGCAGCGCGCGCAGAGAGTTTCCATGGGCGCTCACAATGACGTTTGCGCCCGCGCGAATGAAAGGCAGCATTTGATCCTCAAAATAAGGCAGTACGCGTTCCGTGGTGATTTTTAAGCTTTCACCCG
Organism: uncultured Caulobacterales bacterium; assembly: GCA_938007945.1. Classification (GTDB taxonomy): domain Bacteria; phylum Pseudomonadota; class Alphaproteobacteria; order Caulobacterales; family Maricaulaceae; genus Fretibacter. The sequence goes on along the minus strand of CALLME010000231.1, from coordinate 966 downwards.
TCGGGAGTTCCTTGGGGTCAATCTGGCTATATTTACGGTCATGGCTGGGATGAAACTCGCTCTCCATATCGATTTGCGGCGGCGGCACGTCAAAGCTACGGCGCCAAATATGCACTTGTTCATCGCCGTGCTTGTCGCGCGTTTCTTGCTTATTCAGCCCCGTAAGAGCGCCGTAATGACGCTCATTTAAATGCCAATCTTTCGTCACAGTGACGCTCATCTGGTCGAGGGCTTCAAGCGTAAGCCAAAGCGTCTTAATGGCGCGCTTTTGATAGCTGGTAAAAGCCGCGTCAAAAACAATGTCTTCTTTCGCAAGGAGCTTACCAGCCTTTTTAGCTTCCTTCACGCCTTCTGCGGTCAAATCAACATCGACCCAACCGGTGAAACGGTTTTCCAAATTCCACTGGCTTTGGCCGTGGCGCACAAGAACGAGATAAGACATAACAACTCCAATAAATTCGAACCTAGCTATAGAAGCCTTGACCGCAAAAGTCCAAGCCCCAGAGCCGCCTGCCGAGACAAAATTCTATAGCCTTCATTCAAACGCAATCTCCTATAGTCAGCCTCGCCGCGCTAGGCTATGAGGCGCGCCATATGGCTGATGCAGTTTCAAACCCAGACCGGTCCGCGGGCGCGGCCTTTGCGCAGGAGATTGCGCAAGATAAAGACAAGCGTGCCAAAGCGCGCTCGCTGCGCCCACTCGCCTATCTCTGGCCATATGTGTGGCGCTATAAATTCTGGCTGCTCGCCTTTATAATTTTTCTTGTGCTCTCAGCCGCCGCCTCGCTCACTTTACCGTTGATATTCAAGTTAATTGTGGATTGCGGCTTTGGTGATAACGCAGACAATATCGCCTATTGCCAACGCGTGGCCAGTTCTGGCGCGACAGAACTCTCGACCTATTTTAAATTTGCGATGGGCTTTGTTGTGCTGTTTGCCGCGCTTGGATCTGCGCGCTATTTCTTT
>CALLME010000230.1 GCA_938007945.1 uncultured Caulobacterales bacterium | reverse complement strand
GAAGGGTCAAATTCTGAAATGGCCGCTGCACGGCTCGCCATCACGGCTTGGTTCACATCAACGTCGTTGATGATGCCAATCACGCGGTCCGCCATCGCGTCAGAGAAGACGCGTTCTAGCGGATCAACTGAACCTGAGGTGGCGCTATTGAGTTGCGATAGGGCCGCTCTGTCGAGCTTAATTTTTTCAAGCGGGTAGCTCATCACGGCATTAAAAGACGCGTCGCCGTTTAGTCGCTGCGTGGCGACGTCCATACCTCTGTCACGTCGAAGATATGAAACAAAATCAAGCTCTGACGGCGTGGTATCAAACTGCCCACGCTGCATTATCGTCAGGTTTTTAGTGACCTCATCACGGCCTGCGCCTGCCGCTGTTTTAAGGATGTCTTCACTCGCGAGCAAAACGCCTTGCGTTTCCGCTGCTGCACGGTGGTCTGTGCGCACGGTGATAAGAGGCGTGACCAAATCACCAAATGTCAGCGGTTCGCTGCCCATCATCTTTTTCGGATCAGGAAAAGAATAAGTCGCAAAATCAACGCTAACGACATTAGGAATAGATTCAGCTTGCGTGATAGGCTCGCTGGTCAAACGCCCGTCAGGGCCGAGCTTAACCGCGTGGGGCGAGAGCAACACGCCATGCTCAGGCAGGCGCGCGGCGAGTTCCTTATAGAGGGACAGCGCGAAATAGTTAGATTTGACGATAACGCTATCGGCAATGCCTTCTTGCAAAGATTGGTCTGCATTGCTTGGCACAGAGCCGCCAATAGGAGAGTTACGAAAGGCCTCGTAGTATTTATCCTTCGCCGCAGTTTCAACGACGGCAGGATAACGGATAACCGCGAGTACGCCGCCCGCAGGTCTCTGGGCGCGAAACGCTTCCGCCTGCATACTGCCAACCATAGCTGATTGCTTCTGCCCCGTTGCCGTAGAGGCGCAAGCCGATAGTAGCATAAGCCCGCTCAGCAGTGTCGTCCCAATAAGTTTAGACCGCAATCGTGGTGCCCGAGAGGAGATATGTCGTGTCATAAAAGGCCTTTCACCCCGTAATCTGACGCAATCCTTACAAAATGCAACATTAACCTGCGCTGAAAGCTGCATGAGAGATGTTGGGGGGCGTTACTTAAAACGCATAAAAAAAACCGCACTTGGCGAACCAAGCGCGGTTTTAAAATTTAAACTCTCAAGAGGTGTAAAGCTTAGCCTTCAGTGGCAGGGGCTTCCGCTTCACCTTCAGCAGTAGGCGCGTCGCCGTCAGTTTTAGCCTCTGCATCGTCTGGCATGTCATTGCCAAAGTCGCGGTCGCGGCCTTCTGACATGTCAACAGCGTTTGCGGCGCGCTCTTTTTGCGCTTCGCGGTCGTCTGCTTTGGCGGCTTCTGCTTCAGTTGCGATCACGTCTTCACCAGCGGCTTGACGCTCAGCTTCGTCTTCAGAGCGGGCCACGTTGATTGTGATACCAACAGAGACATCTGCGTGCATTTTGACAGAAACTTCGTGAAGACCGAGCGCTTTGATGGGCTGTTGCAGCACAATCATGTTACGCTTAACGGGCTCACCGACAAGTTCTTGGATGTCACGCGCAGAAACAGAACCGTAAAGCTGTCCTGTTTCACCCGCATTGCGGATGATGACATAGCTGTTGCCGTCAATTGACTTGCCAGCTTCGGCCGCTTCTGCTGCGTTTTCAGCATTGCGCTTTTCGAGGAACTCACGCTCTGCTTCAAAGCGAGCCTTGTTGGCTTTCGTCGCGCGAAGAGCTTTTTCCTGCGGGAGGAGGAAGTTACGTGCAAAGCCAGGCTTTACAGTCACAACGTCACCCATTGCGCCGAGCTTTTCGATACGTTCAAGTAGAATTACGTCCATGGGTCAGTCTCCTACTTCGTCTCATATGGCAGCAAGGCCAGAACACGGGCGCGCTTGATAGCACGGGCAAGTTCACGTTGCTTTTTGCCAGAAACGGCAGTGATCCGCGCCGGTGCGATTTTGCCTTTTTCAGACATATAACGCGCGAGCATTTTTGGATCTTTATAATCGATTGTCAGACCGTTCTCACCAGAGAAAGGGCAAACTTTACGACGGCGGCGGAATGAGGTGCGTGACGGCAGGTTCTCAATGCGAATTTCAGCTTTAGCCATGGTCTATCCCTCCTTAGCGCTTATCACGGCGTTTACGCTCTTCGCGCTTGGCCAGAATGGGTGATGGATCATCAGAGAACTCTTCAACGCGAACTGTCATGTAACGCAGAATGTCTTCGTTGATACGGTGTTGACGCTCAATCTCGTGCACAGCTGAAGCAGGCGCGTCGATTTGGATGAGCGAGTAGTGCGCTTTGCGGTTCTTGCGAACGCGATAAGCCAGATTGCGAAGACCCCAATATTCAGTCTTGCCAGCTTTGGCGCCTAGGTTTTCAAATTTACGGATGGTGTCCGCGACAAGTTCCTCAACCTGATTGGATGAGATGTCCGGACGCGTGATAATCACGTGTTCATAAAGTGACATAATGTCCCCTTCAAATAGACGTTGCGGCGCTTAGACACGGCGCTTGAAGGACGCCGTAAATGCGATGGCTCTGCATGTTATTCTGACACCATGCCAAAAGGGAACATACGGACCGCAACAGAGAAGAGCGCGATATACACGAGCCGCGCAGGGATGCAAGGGGTGTGTGCGTAAAAACAGTACGCGCGGCGGCTCAATAAACTAGAGCTAATAAGGACGAGTTTTAATCAGAAACGGGCTAAAGCATCCTCCAAGTTCATCGTGTTGAAAAGATAAAAAGGATTTGCAATCACTTTAACGGTGTGGGACCACCTTCTGTGGTGAGGAAGCACGACGAAATTGGAGGCAGTCATACAAAAAGTTATCAGATTTATACCTTGGGCGGCGGCGCTGTTTATTACTGCGATTTTCCTAGATTCTTTGCGCTTCAAATTTACAGGTCATAACACGCCTGAGCATATTTTTACGACATTACGCGATTGGTCAGGCATCGGGCTGTTCTATCCCGCAGGTCCTTGGGTCATCGGGCTTGGAGAATTGCTTGCGTCGTTACTCCTCATCATCATTCCCGTCATCTTATACCTCACGGGTAAGAAAGAGAGCGTTTACAAGCTACAATTCCTCGGCGCGCTTATAGCTTTTGCCATTATGTCAGGCGCCATCGTCTTTCACCTATTCACGCCGCTTGGCATAGAAACACCGACAAAATGGGCGGGCGACAAAATCATCGAGCAAGGGCCAGCTCTTTTTATTGCGGCTTGTATCAGCTGGGTTTGCGCTGTCCTAATCATGGTGTTGCGCAAAGCTGATTTAAAGTCATAGAC
>CALLME010000229.1 GCA_938007945.1 uncultured Caulobacterales bacterium | reverse complement strand
GATTTCCAATTGGACACCATGAAGAAAATATCGCCGTGACGCACGCTGCTTGGCACTTTTTTCTTTGGCTCTGAAATAACGTAGCAGATACGGTCGCCGCCAGAGGTGCGCGAATAGGTCGCCCAATCACCAAATGTGCCTTCAAGTTTTGGCTCAGCCGCCTGTACGGGCATAGCTGAAGCTCCAATAAGGCAGGCCGTCGTGAGAGCTGTTTTTAAAAATTTGGTCATCTGTTTACGTCCGTAAATCAAAGTCGTGTTCAGCCCCCTATAGCAAACAATTCGCGTTAAGGGCGCGTTAATAACAGTACGAAACTGTGCAATAAAATGCTTACCAAGCGACGCTAGCTGCGCTGCGCAATATCGGCCGCATCAACTGACGATTTTTTAGGTCTTTGGCGCGGTGTGCGGTGGCTTGCGAGCGGGCGCCCTGTATAGCCGCCAAAACAAAGCGCGCGGTCATAAAGCGTGAGTGCGGCCGCGAGGCTGACATTTAAACAAAATTTCGTCGGGATATAAACAAGAGCGGAGCACATCTCGCGCGCCTCTTGCGACAATGCCCCCTTCTCTGGCCCTAAAATATAAGCGCAGTTAAGGCCGTGACGAAAGCTCGGCAAATCAACAGCGTCATCTGTCAGCTCAATCCCAATAAGTTCACACCCTTTCGGCAAAGACATATCAGATAGGCTTTCCCACGCATAATAGGGCAGATGCGTGTGGGAGCGCGAAGTATCTGTGACGCGCATATCCAGCGCACGCGGATGCGCCCCGACACTGAAAGCAAAACTCGCATCAAAGGCATGAGCTGTGCGTAGAACCGCCCCCAGATTATAGGATTTCGAGATATTCTCGACACCAATGCCGAAATAACCACGGGCCATTAGGTCAGTCCTTGTTTCCTTAATTGCGCCCAACGGTAAAACGCATAGGCGGCAACAATAAGTGATATTATGATTATGATAGAAAACGGAAAGCGCGGCGGTAGAGACAGATAGCCCAGACCTATTAACATGAAGGTCATGCCGTTCACAGAGAGGTTTAGTAGCACAGACCCCGCACTCATCAGCCGTGCACGACGCTCAGGATTGGCCCGCCTCTGCGCCATGGCTTGCAGCGGCACCACATAAAGCCCATTACAAAAAGAGGCAGCGGTCACGTCGAATAAAAACCGGCGGCCCTTAGGGTCTGCGAAAAATTCTTGAACAGTGCCAAGCCCTTCGCGTGTTGATTGCTCGCTATTGAGAAATAGGTCGAGCGTAAACAACGCTACGCCTGTAATTCCAAAGGCGACCAGGCCAACAGCTTCTTTGCCGCGCGCGAGCACGATACAGAAGAGCGACCCTGTTAAAATACCAAGTGTGGAAATAACTAATATCGCCGTTAGCGTATTTTGATCATAACGCAGAACATCCGCAACATATGTTGGGAAGGCTGTGATAAAAATTGTCGACAAACCATAAAACCATGCAATGCCAAGAAGGGGGCGAAAGACCGCCATGTCTTTTAGCGCTTGGGCCAGTACATTAATTGTGGCGGTGATAGGATTGTAATTAATTTTAAGGTCAGGCTTGGGCGCAGGCGCAAGCGGGACGCGTTCCGCAGCAAACCAACCCACAGCCGCGAGCATCAAAAGAATGAGCGCAACCACGCGCGGCCCTGTCAAAAAGCCATCCGCCGGAAACTGTTTTAAAACCAGCAAAAGACCGATGGACTGCCCCAGTAAAATAAAGAAAAACTGAAACCCGCTGAGCAAGCCATTACCTGTGATTAATTCATCATCGGCTAGCCATTGCGGCAGGACTGAATTTTTGGTTGGGGAGAAAAAAGCCGATTGTGCGCCCATACCAATAAGTGTGAGCGCGAGGACGGCAGGGCTTTCTAAGAAAAATCCGAGGGCGGCCAGACACATTAATCCGACTTCAAACCGTTTAATACGCTTGAGTATCAGGCCACGGTCAATCTTATCGGCTATCTGACCCGCAATGGCGGTGACAATTAGAAACGGCAGGGTGAACATGAGAGCGGCGAGCGGGACGACAGACTCACGCGGAATTGAGTCAGAAAATAAAACCACGCCGCCGTAAGTGACAAGTCCAATTAGCGCTTGCTTGAGCGCATTATCATTAAAAGTTCCCGCTTGGAAAAGCACAAAAAGCGGCAAAAACCGTTTCTGACCAAATAATTTTCCCGCGAGTTTAACGCTCATGTGGTTTGTCTTTCTGCCGCTTCCGCGGCCTCGCGCGCGAGACGCTTCTCCCGTGCAACTTCGTTTTCTTCTACACGGCCAATATCTGCGGGATTGAGCGCGCCGAGATTATTCATATCAAGTAATTCGCGAGAGCGCGTTTCAATACGGCTCTCAAGCACCGCCATGAATTCCTCTTTTTCAAGACCTGGCATGATGGGCTCTAAAAATTCTAGCTTTGCGGGACCAGCATGTTTTTTAAAATCATTCTGATTCCAGCGTTGGCCTAAATTTGTTGCGACGGGTACAACAGGACAGCCAAAATCGGCATAGAGGTGATAGACGCCTTTTCGGTAACGGTGCTGTGTGCCGACTTTGGATAAATGTCCTTCAGGATAAATCAGAATCCGGCGACCTTGTTCGCGCACAATTTGAGACGTCTGCGCCATGCGTTCACGCGCATCCACACCGCCGCAATTATCTATGACAACAGCATTCATTTTGGCGAGAATGCGCTTCAGAAAGAGAAATTTTTCAAGATGATCGCCCGTCACAAAAGAGAGGTCAAAGAACTGCGAAAACATGACGAGTCCATCACCGTAACTCTGATGCTTAGCCGCAATTATCACGGCGCCGTCTTTGGGCACATTTTCATGCCCTGTTACCTTCACGTCTATGCCTGCGATACGGCGCATACCCCAGACCATGACGCGCGTATAACGGCGCAGGCTTGCCATCATGAGTTTGCGCCCGGGTAAAAGCGAAAAAATCACGCAAATAAGGGCGTAGATAAATGTCGTGACGACAAAAAAGACATTAAAGACTAGCGACCGCATAAGACGAGCCTAAGCCAAAAGACGGGTCAGCGGCAAGCGTGAATTATCTCCAATGACGAAGGCCTCTCTATAGAAAAGCCCCGCTCTCATTTCTGAGGGCGGGGCTTTGTTTTTCTCTGAGAACGCCTCTGCGCTTTAGACAACCAGATTATCCTCAATCAGGGCCAGCGTTGTGTCCTCAATGGTGATTGTGTCTGCGCCCATGGTAAAGACAACATCACTTCCGATTTGTGTGGCGTTCGCGATGGCGGCGGCCGCGTCGGTGAAGCCAAAGTCGGTGAGGTCGAGCATATCCTCTGCTTCTGACCAGTCGATGATGGTGTCGCTGTCTCCGCCTTGTGCAAAGACGAACGTATCCGCCCCTGCTTCGCCGCGTAGCGTATCATTACCCGCGCCGCCATTAATCGTGTCATCACCTTGCGCGCCGCGCAGGATATTATCTGCGCTATCGCCTGTAATGATGTCGTTATAGCGCGAGCCGATGATGTTCTCGATGCTGATATAGACATCGCCCGCCGCTTCGCCTGTGTTTTGGCTTGCGTCGCCAAGATTAATGACAATGCCAGACAGGGCGGTAGAGCTAATATACATGGCGTAGTCAGACCCTGCGCCGCCGTCCAGCGTATCCGCCCCGCCGTCACCTTGCAGCGCATCATTGCCGATGCCGCCAATCAGCATATCCTCACCAAAGTATCCCCGTAAGAAGTTTGCCGCATCATCGCCTGTAATACTGTCATCATAGCGCGAGCCGTAAACACGCTCGACACTGATGAAAGTGTCACCTGCCGCGTCGCCGCCGCTGGCTGTATTGGTGGCGAGATTGACTGTCACGGCCGCGTTACTCGCGACATAATAGGCCCAGTCAAGACCTGCCCCGCCGTCATGCACATCCGCGCCTTGGTCCCCGCGCAGGAAGTCATTCCCGTTACCGCCGATAAGTTCATCATCACCCTGTAGACCGCGCAGGAAGTTATTGCCGCTATCGCCTATGATGAGGTCATCAAAGCGTGTGCCGACAATGTTCTCGATATCGATATAGACATCGCCAATGGCTTCACCTGTATTGTTAGACGTATCGCTGAGATCGATTGTGAGGCCTTCAGAGGCACTGACATAGTAAGCCCAGTCATTGATGCCGGCCCCGCCGTCTAGCGTATCTGCGCCTAGGCCGCCTTGGAGATAGTCATTGCCGACCCCGCCAAACAGTTGGTCATCGCCCCACCAGCCGCGCAGATAGTTCACACCGTCATCACCGGTGATATGGTCATCAAATCTTGAGCCGTAGACATACTCAACAAAGAGATATGTATCGCCCTGCGCGTCACCGCCCGTGGCCGTATTGGTCAAAAGGTTCACCGTCACCGCCGCCGAGCTCGTGATATAATCCGCCCAGTCGCGCCCAGCCCAACCGTTCAGCACATCCGCGCCAGCCCCGCCGCGCAGATAATCCACGCCGAACCCACCGTCCAGACTGTCATCACCCGCGTCACCGCGCAGAAGGTCATTCCCGTCACCGCCGTTTATCGTATCATTGCCCGCACCTGCATTGACAATGTCATTACCGCCAAGCGCGTTGAT
>CALLME010000228.1 GCA_938007945.1 uncultured Caulobacterales bacterium | reverse complement strand
GTTGAACACGCCATTCGGCAAATGCTTACCCAGAACTTCGGCGAGCACATGCGCCGTCGCTGGCGTTACTTCGGACGGTTTTAGGACAACAGTATTTCCGTAAGCCAGCGCAGGTCCCATTTTCCATGCCGCAATCGCAATCGGAAAATTCCACGGCGTGATAAGGCCGACAACGCCAATGGGTTCGCGCGAAATTTCAATATTGATCCCAGGGCGCACAGAGGCCGCTCTTTCGCCAATTTGGCGTAGACATTCTGCCGCGTAATATTGATAAAACTCACCTGCGCGGAATGTTTCCCCGCGACCTTCGGCGAAGGGCTTGCCTTCTTCGCGCGACAAAAGCGTTCCGATTTCGTCGCAGCGGTCAATCAACTCTTGCCCAATGGCGTGGAGGATATTTTTCTTTTCTTCTAACTTCACGGCACTCCACCCAGGCTGGGCCGCGCGCGCGGCCGCGACAGCATCAGAAACTTGAGCGGGCGTCGCGCTGACGTAATGGCCTACAGTTTCTGAGATATCTGACGGATTTATATTGGCCGTTTTTGATCCATCTGTGTGCCATTCACCGTTGATGAATTGTCCGTAAAGTTCTGTCATGCCGACTCCGTTTTGACTTAGTCTTTAGTTCGAGTTGTGCTTATGCAACAGACTAAAGAGCGCTAATCTTATCCAGTATAATTTGCGACACAGCGACGCCAGATTTTGCATTGTCTGCGCGATTTGTATGACGACGTTCGCCCGGTAGCCGCGCGCCGTCTTGCTCTTTAATCTTATCAAATAGCTTCTCTGCATGGTCTGCCCAACCGCCTGCGTCCCCGAACAAGTTTGGATCCATTGCGAGCATAAATTCGCCGCCTTGAGGTGGACCACCGTCGCCATTGTCGCGCATGGCCGCTTCAAATGAAAAACTTTCGCCGATAAGTCCTCCCGCAAGGAGTTCAACCATCATCGCGATAGAGCTGCCTTTATAGCCGCCAAAGGCGAGCAACGCGCCTTTTAATACTTCGTCAGGATCAGTCGAGGGATTGCCTGCCGCGTCAACGCCGACCCCTTCGGGCAGGCTATGTCCTTCCCGCGCCGCCAACATCACTTCGCCTCGCGCCATAACGGAACTGGCTTGGTCAAACACCATTGGCGGGCCATCTTTGCGTGGCCAGCCAAAGCAAATGGGGTTGGTACCGTATAGCGCTTTCGTGCCGCCGGCAGGAATGACTGCGGGCTTATAAGAGGTACAGGCAAATGCAACGAGACCGGCCTCAGAGACAGGTTCAACCTCTGTCCAAAGCGCGGCAAAATGATGGATGCCAATTAAAGGCATCGCTGCAATACCGCAGGTTTTAGCCGCTTCAATAAGGTGCGCGCGACCTTCCGCCAAGGCGAGCGGCGCAAGCCCGTTATGGCCGTTAACTTGCACAACAGCGGGCGCGAGCTTTTTGATTGTTGGGCGCGCTTTGCCGTTCACCTTTCCCGATTTCAGCGTGGCGACATAGCCTGGCAAGCGCATCAAACCATGAGAGTGACAGCCGTCGCCTTCGGCGCGCGTAATAATATCCGCCACAGCGCCCGCATTTTCAGCGTCGCAGCCATGCGTCATCAATGTCGATTTCGCGAGGTCGTGCACCGCCTTAAAACTCATATTTACGTCTGCCATGTCAGTCCCCTTAATTATTTTAATCTATCGGATAGCGTGCCAAAATGTCTCGGCCAAGCGCCGCTTTGAGCGGGTCAAGCCACGCGTTATAATTGCGCCATTGCTCTAACCCCGAGGTGTAAATGGGTTGGCGCACTTGCTCTGAACTGGCCGTCCGCACGGAGCGTTTTGTCTTATGAAATTCAAGGCAATCCTCTTCAAATGGCAGGCCAAGATGGTCCAAGAGACGACGGACTTGTGTCTCTGTATCAGCAACAACATCCTCATATTGCACACGTAAAATCTTACCCGGTAGAACCGCCTCCCAATGATCCATCAAATCGACATAGTCGCGATAGTAAGTTCCGATTTCTTTAAGGCCGTAGCTAAATTCCTGCCCGCTCGCGAAAAGCTGTTTAAAACCTGAGAAGCAGCCCGCCATCGGATGACGGCGTGCATCTATGATTTTAGCATTTGGAAGAATAAGTTTAATAAGCCCGATATGGCGAAAATTATTTGGCATTTTATCGATAAAATACGGCGCGCTCTCGCGGTGAACGCGCGTATCGTCGATGAATTTTTTCCCGAAGTCATTGAGCTGCTCCGCTGTTAAATCAGCCAAACACTTTGGATAAAGCGGTTCTTCGTCTTTTCGCCGACGACCGCCAAGCTCATAAGCGAGCGCGGAAATATTGGGCAACTCTAACGTCCCTTCAATTTGCGAATGGGAGGCGAGAATTTGCTCTAGCAAAGTTGAACCTGCGCGTGGCAAACCGACGATGAATATAGGGTCTTGCGCAGCAAATCCTTGCCCTGATTTTTGCGCAAATAATTCTTTCGTACAAATAGTCTTTTGCGCTTCAAAGCGCTGCGTCATCAAAGCGGGCGTGTATTGCAATTGGGATTGGCGAAGAGCGTTTCCGCGTTCGAAATAGGCAAACGCTTTTCCAAAATCTTTTGCGTCTTCAAAGTGCTTGCCAAGCGCAAAACAGAAATGGGCGCGGTCTTCGACATCTGTGCTATCGTCAGACTCCATTTTTTGCATTGCTACAACTTCACCCTCTGTGAAACGGTAGGTCTTGAGATTTGCCAGGCTCCAATAGGCGTCACCAAAGCTTGGGCGAGTTTTGTAGGTTTGGCGGTAGGCCTCAATCGCATCGTCCTGACGCCCCACTGTCTTAAGCGCATGACCATAGACGAGGTAAAGGTCCGCGCGGTCTTTCACTTGGTCCAGCGCGTCTTCGTATATCTCAAGCGCGGTATCAAAATCCCCAACAGCGACGGATTGATTGGCAAATCCGATACGGTAATCAAGATTATCAGGCTCGCGCTCAAGCAGATATTTTGCCTCTGCCAAAGCCTGCGCATATTTCTGGCGGCGATAGAGTACATTCATATAATCAAAGCGCGCGAAGTTATTTTCGGGCTCAAACTCAACAGCGCTCTCAAGCAAAAACTCCGCGTCATCAAGCACATTGGTTTTGACCCCCAAATCCGCAAGCAAACGCATGCCTTCGACATGGGTCGGGTTGCGCTGCATAAAATGACGGCAGAGGTTTTCGGCCTTTAAATAGCGACCTTCTGCAATCATATTTCGCACACTGAGAAGTTCGGGTGGCAGAGCGCTGAGTTTTTTAAACGCATCTAACGCCGCATGAGCCTCATCCGTATCGCCGCGCTTTCCGAGCAGGCCCGCGAGCGTGCGCAAGCTAGAGACGAGAGAATTATTATGTGCGAGCGCCGTGCGGTAGGCCTCAATCGCGTCGTCGTTGCGGCCTAGCGCGAAGTAGATATTTCCCTCTTCTTGATAGGCGCGACCAAAGGCGGGGCGAAGGGATTTTACGGTTTCAAGTGTTTTCAGCGCCGCGTCAAAACCTTGGCTTGCGCGCTGACAGACAGCGAGCGCATAGGCGGCATCTGCATCTTTGGGATGATTTTGAAACAGCGCCTTTGCAGCCTGTAAAGCGGCAGGCACTTTGCCCGCTTGAAGCAGGCGCATGACGTCGTCAACGCTCCCATTAGTCGCGGTCTCAGCTTCCGTTTTATCAATTTTCAAAGTGTCACCAGACATGCTTTCGACCCTATATCAGAGCGCCCAAAAAACAAGGCGGACCGAGGCCCGCCTTGTTCATAATTATAAATGTTATGACTAGTTTAGGTCGTAACGCAGACGCAGACCAACTGTCCGTGGACGGTTTGTCGTTGTCCGTTGGATAAAGTCTTGGCGGTTGATATTCAACTGCGCGCGCTCATCAGTGATGTTTGTCGCGAACAGTTCGGCCTTCCAACCATTGTCGAAATCGCCAATACCGATGGCACCGTCGAGAATGAAATAGCTGTCCTGATCAAGCTGCGGCTCTGTTGGCGTGTCCACCAATGAGTTTACAGACTCGCCAGCATATTTCGCACCGACTTGCCAGAACGCATTATATTTGCTCGACAAATCCCACTCATAACGCGCACGGGCTGAAAGTTGAACAGTTGGCGTGAGCGGCAGATTTGACCCAGCATCAGCGAGCAAGAAGTCTAGCGCAGGATCAATCCGCACAAGCTCTGTATCGTTGTATGAACCCGCGAGGTAGAGGTTAAGATTATCAGTGGCTGCGAACTGCAAATCACCTTCAAAACCAGTAATCTCGGCGTCACCACCGTTCACGATAAACGTCAAGACAGAGACGTTTTGTGAATCAAACTGTGAGACTTGGATGTCTTTCCAATCTGTGCGGTATAGCGCACCGTTAAAGCGCATGCGACCGTCCATAAGTGTCGACTTAAAGCCAAGCTCCATGCTCTCAAACGTATCTGAGTCAAAGGCAAATGGCAGACAGAAACCCGGGAAGCCATTGGCCCGCGAGTTAATTGCCACGTCTTCACCACATTCTAGCCCGTCATTATTGACGTTGTTCGCGCCTGCAACATAGAGACCCTCACCTGCTTGGCTGCCGATAGCTGTCGCAGCCGCACGGTTTACGCCCGGTGGACGGTAGCCATCAGACCAGCTAGCGTAAACAAGCAAGTCATCTGTTGGCGTCCATGTACCCGTAAATTTCAACAGAATATCGTCACGGTTAAGCGGCGTCAGGTCATTGTAGACATTGTCATATGACCGACCACCAGTGACGGATGGACGGATATCATTTGTTGGATCAGCATCGTCAATAAACAGTGGACGATTACCGTAACGCCATGTCCCGATACCTGTAAAATCATATTCAAGATCGTAATAACGCGCGCCAGCGGCGAGGTTAAACTGATCTGTAATATCAAAGTTGACCTCACCAAAGACCGCGATCTGCTTTTCCGTACGATCATTATCATTACGGAATTGCGTCGCATTATTTATTTCATCTGTGTTGAGCGTATCAAGCGGGAAATCGCTACGCGTGCTCACATCAAATGGTGCAAACCCAGCTTCAGTCGGCGCGCCGTAATTAAAGCGGCCAATGTGTTCGATTTTGAAGTCTTCATAATAGCCGCCAAGCGTAAAGTTAAGCGGGCCTTCAAAGTCTGACACAACACGAATTTCTTGCGTAAAGCGCTTGTTTTTATTGGTAATATGCGCGTTGTTTGCAGGATTACCACACTCAACAACACCTGGATTACCGCTGATTGTCGGATCAAACCCATATGTCGTTGTCGCGTCGCTACCGATACCATTGTAGAATGAGCCGACAAGGTATTCACACTGGTAACCAGAGATGAAGCCACCAATATTTGTGTAGCCCGTATAATCAATCTTGGCTTCAACATCGCGGTCAAGATAACCACCTGTATAGACAAGGTCGAGTTGGCCGAGACGACCGCTGACTGTCCACGCTGTATTGTTAAAGGTGTCGTTGTTTGAATCTTCCGTAAATCGTGACACATTCAAATCACCCTTTGTCGGGTCAAAGTCCCATACGCCTGATGTATCAAGCGTTTGACGCGAGTGCTGCAAAAGCACATCCCAGTCATCGTTGATGATGTACTTCGCACCAATACGCATACCTGTGTAAGTCGCATCATTGAAATCATCTTCAACAAGGTCGGAGTTATCTGCTGTTGTAAAGGCAACAGGGACATTGAGGCCATTCGGATCAGTGACAGTGTCGCCATTCACAAAGACTGTGCCTTGCGGATAAAGAATGCTGTTACCCGGGAATGTTGGGTTAACAGCACTGCTCGCGGTAAATGTGCCCGCGACGTTATCGATATAACCGCCTTTTTTATCAGTGTAGACCACACCACGAACGGCAAGTTTATCTTCGATAATTGGCACGTTCAAAACAGCTTCAAGCGCTGTACTGTCTTCGCCGCCCTTTGTGAAGGCATAGCTGGCTGACGCACTGGCTGAGAATTCGTTCAACTCAGGCTTGGCTGTAATTAGACGAACCGTACCCGCCATAGAGCTTGCGCCGTAAAGCGTACCCTGCGGCCCAGGCAGAACCTCAATGCGCTCCATATCAGCGATGTAAACGTCAAGGTTACGACCACCTTGTGTGACAGGCTGCTCGTCCAGATAAAGCGCCACGTTTGGGGCGGAACCTTGGGACTCGGCCACTGTAATGTTAATCGCGTCAATCGCCGCACCACGGATATAAATTTCGTTTTGGCCCGGACCACGTCCACCCGCGTTCACGCTCGGGAGATATTTTACATAGTCTTCAAAGCTGTCGATATTTTGTTCTTCGAGTTGCTCGGCATTAAATGCCTGAACCGCAATTGAGACGTCTTGCAAACTAGATGACCGCTTTGTCGCTGTGACGATAACTTCGTCATCAAGTTGGGCATGAGCCGTCGTGGCAAAGGCTCCCGCCATAACAACGCTGAGCGCGCTACAGGCTAATAGGTTGGTTTTACGCATGTATTTCCCCCTCGGATACGGCCTCAGAATAGCGGGCCTTATTCTTAAAATTGGTAACTCATGTATTAATGAGTTTGATATGTCTGGCTAGGCGCAATCTGAAATTTTCCCACCAAGAACCATAGATTAAAGAATATGTGAGCCATATATGTCACGTTTTGGAAAAAAATTTCCCCGTTATTAGTTTTTATTATATTTGGTATCGCGAAACGATTTGTATATCGCCCAAGCAATCGACAGCTACATTAAAGATTCGCAGCCTTCATTGGCATCTAGAACGTCATGTCTTTCTTAAATAGCTGATCATTAAGGTCCCTTTGATGAAACTCACAACTGTAATTTTTATGGGCGGTCGTGCTTCTCGTCTGGGCGGAGTTGATAAAGCCGATATCACCGTTGGCGGGCGCCGTTGTGAGGACCGAGTCCTGTCCGCCCTGCGTCCTCACTGCCATAGACTTGTGAAAAGTGTCGCAAACTCAGCATCTCAGATAGAGAATGAAAATTTCATCTATGACTTGCCGTCTTCGCCAGACCTCGATGGTATATCCAATGCCCTGCGTTCAGTCATGCGGTGGGGTTTGAAGTCCACTTGCGACGGTCTCGTAACCTGCACAGTCGATACACCCTTCCTCCCGATGCACTTTGTGCCGAGCTTAAGAGAAACTTATGAGACGTCTGTGCAGCCACGCGCTCCTATCGTCAGCTATTCGGGCGGTCGCAGGCACGGACTTCACGCGCTCTGGCCGAGAGCGTGTTTTACAACAGTGATTGCGCACATTGAAGAAGACGGATTGCGGTCCATCAATCAACTCCACGAGAAACTGGGGTCTTTACCGATCACCTTTGACGCCACACCCTGTGATCCGTTTCTTAATATCAATACACCAGAAGACCTCCGCCACGCGAATGAAATTGCGCGCACCAACTAGGCGTCACTAATCAGATATGTCATTTGTTTCTGGCGGGATGTGGTGCGCGTCAGGGCCAAGATCGTTCGCGGCATCAAGCGCGCCGCCGTCCTCACCTTCTATGACGTAAGTGCCGTTAAGCCATCGGCCCAAATCAATGTCGCCGCACCGTTTTGAGCAAAACGGTTTGAACTCTGGTACGGCTTCTTTTTTGTTACATATTAAACAGAGCTTCGCCATTATCTGTCAGCCTCCACAGAGATCCCCTCACCTTCTCTAATCTCAAACCGCGCGCCTAAGCGTTCGGTCATTGCCTCCTTCAAACCCAGCTCGCTTTGTTTGAGCCATGCGTAAGCCGCAGTCGGAAGTGTCAGCGTAAGCTTCGCGCCCGCATGGACGCGCCCTTCCCGCTCAAGTTGGCGTAGCCCGCGCAATGCTATTGTCTCAGGCGTCGGGTCTCCGAATTTATCCAAGAGTGTTTCATCAAGCGATAGAGCTGTCTTCGCCCGTGTCATTTCTATCGTCCCAAAGCGAGACATGGGCGCGATTTTGATGGGTTGAGGGTCATGCTCAAAGGCCCTCACCAAAGCCTCATACACATCTTGCCGCTG
>CALLME010000227.1 GCA_938007945.1 uncultured Caulobacterales bacterium | reverse complement strand
ATCACGTCATCTGACTTGAAGTTCGTATCCAAAGCGTCTGTCCAGCGAATACCTGTCTCGACACCCAGCGCAGTCGTGTTACCGACTTGCCATTCTGCCCCGACAAGACCTGCCGCTGTTGGTGACCAACCACCGTTAATGTAGTTCTGCACAATCGGCTCAGAAAGCGTCGCAGATGTTTGCGTTAGAACAACATCGTCTGTGTGCGTGAAGCCACCTGTTGCGCCGACATAGGGACGGAAGCCGCCTGTCGGGTTGTGCCAACCGCCAAGATATTTGCGAACGCCGCCTTCGATTGTGTACTGTTCGAGATCAGAGAACTCTGCAAAGAGGTCAGCTGTTGTCGTTCCGCCTGTTGTGCCGCCGCGAGAATTCGTGCCGACTTTAATCGGGCCTGCGCTTTCAGCTTTAGTATAGCCGACGCGACCAATGAGTGTCGTGTTGCGGTTCACGTCATATGTCGCCGCAACGTCATAGCTCGTGCCGTTATCATAAGCGTCTTCGTAAGCAATCGGTGCAATCGCAGAGACATTATCTTTAGCGACTTCACCTGGGAATATATCACCGCTGCTAAAGAAGTCTGTGCCAATGCCGGCTTCTATACCGAACGGCATCGCGCCGCCGCCTGCAACTGCCACGGGAACACCGCGAAGCTGCGGAACACCGTAATAAGCTGGGTAGGGCTGTGGTACATAAATCGGTGCGCCTGCCACTGTTGTGACATTGCCTTGTGTTCCGTAGCCGTATTGCGTGCCACCGACGGCCGTGCCGTAAGTCGCGCCTGCACCTAGTGTTGTCGCACCGCCATAAGCACCTGCTGCACCAAGTGCGCCTGCTGAGCCGAGGCCGAGAGCCGCTGCGTTATAACCGGTCGCGCCAGCACCATATGTACCAGGAAGCGTGACGCCATAGCCGCTAGCGCCTGTGCCGTAACCTGCTGCTGCGCCGTAGCCGCCAGCGCCAGCACCATATGCGCCTGCACCGTAACCTGTCGCGCCACCAAATCCGCTCACGCCATAACCTGATGCACCCGCGCCATAGCCCGCTGCACCATATCCAGCACCCGCGCCGTAACCTGCGCCAACACCGTAACCCGCTGCGCCAGCGCCATATCCAGCACCTGCACCATATCCAGCTGAGCCGTAACCTGCACCGTACCCAGCACCCATGCCGTATCCTGCTGTTCCGTATCCTGCTGTGCCGTATCCTGCTGTGCCGTAACCAGCACCGCCGCATCCAGCGCCGCCCATGTTATAAGCGCCGCCAGTACCGTAGCCACCGCAATTGGCGCCGTAGACACCTGCGCCATTATGACTCGCGGAATGTCCGCCCATGCCGAGCCAAGAACAACCTGACATTAAAACCGCTGAAAGTGCGCAAACTGCAAGACGCATATCGGTCTCCCTTTTCCCTAGTAAATCTCTCACTGTGTCTAAATTAACCACAGTATGTTTAAGAATTCGTTTTCAAATCTTGAACAAAACCTTAAGTTTTCAATTAAGTAGCTAGAAATTATAGCTACCGCGAATAGTAAACGGCACAGAAACATTTCCATCGCCCTTTGAGCCAGGAACAACCTGATTGTTTTCATCTAGCGTGTCGGCGTAATCTCTTGAGGACTCAAACTTTACGCCTGTTTCAAACGCGATTGCCATTTTTGGTGTGGCCTGCCACTCGAGCCCAGCGTTTAACTGACCTGTCGCGACCCATTGAGAGTCAAAAACACTGACGGGTGCATCGGCATTACGCTGCGGAATATATTCAATGCTCGTCTCTGTATCTGCAATGGCTTCATGCAAATCCAAGTTTTGACGCTCGGCTTTATAAGATAACGCATTGTAATGTGCCGCGCCAACCGACGCACCAACAAAGGGGGTGATTGCACGGGCCGTATTGCCCCGCAAAATTGGATTTAAGTAATAACGTCCACCGACTTCAAAATCGATTTTTTCCAGATCTGAAAAGTCATAAGCAAGTTGTACGATGGGTAAGTCCTCTACCCGACGTCCGACCGTCGTCACACCTGAGAGTGAATTTTGACGATACCCTTTAAAAATAACGTCGCCTGTGACCTCACCCATGATATCAACCGCGCCACCTTCATTACCTTCGGCTGTAGTGTAGCCAAGATTTGCAAAAACAGTTGCCCTTGGAGAGACGATAAACTCTGCCCCCGCGGCAATCCGCATCGGCGTGCTATGAACATCATCAAACGAGATTGACGGCGAGCGTAGGCTTGTGGGACGCGTCGTTAAATCACTTTCAATCGTTAGGCCCTCTGTCGGAGATCCTGAAAAGCCGTTATCCTGCGTAAAGACATATTCTGAACCGCCGACAAGGCTACTACCAAGACCTGGAACCAAATCACCGCTCATACTCTTATCAAAGCCCAAGGAAAGCGAACCGCGCAGGCGTGGCTTGCGCATTTGTGGTGTACGGCGCTGGTTTCCGTAAGCCTGATGGGCGTTAGCGGCGTGCGTGCCGTAAGCGCCTGTGACTTCTTGTGGTGCGCCAAATTGGGGCTGCTGCGGAAAACCGCCGCCAAAATTCTGTCCATATTGTTGAGCTTGTGCGCCGCGGGCCGCGTGGCCATATTTGACTGCACCGCCGTAGTGACCTGCTTGCTGCGCGTGTGGGCCATAAGCGCCTTGCGCGCCGTGGCCACCAAACACGTTATTAATGCCGCCGAGCCATGAACAGCCTGACAGTAAAACCGCTGATAAAGTGCAGATTGCAAGACGCATACATCCCTCCGTGCACCCGAATTGGTGCTATGGTTAATGAATGTGTGACTGGTTTTGCTTAACAAGGCGTTTATGCGCCTCATTTTTTTAGATATTTTGCTATTTATGCGTTTGGGGGCAGATTGAAACTACAATAGTGTATCCACATTTTCGGGTGGACGCCCTAATATAGCTGTCTCACCATTGCTGACGATTGGTCGCTCAATAAGTTTGGGATGGGACAGCATGGCCGCAATCAAGCGGTCCTTATCGTCAACATCTTTCAAATCGAGATCCTTATACAAGGTCTCCTTTGTGCGCATCAACTCGCGCGGAGTCTCAAATCCCAATTGGCTAAGCAAATCTTCAAGTTCCGCGCGCGAGACGGGCGTATCCAAGTAACGACGAATTTGCGGCGTCTGCCCAGCCTGTTCTATGCGGGCCAAAGTTTGCCGTGATTTAGAGCAGCGCGGATTGTGGTATATCGTAAGAGTCATAGTTATGTTCTTTATACAACGTTATCTTCTTTATATAGCGTGTTTTGATAATACAGGACTTGATTTTAAAGTCTGGCTATCGTTCACAACATATATGGCTTACCTCGCGCAAAGTTTCAAAGACTATGACGACCGCTCTTACTACGCATAGCAAGACGGCGCTCGTGATGTCGTCATTCGTCGCCGCGTCCCGTGTTGGCGCGACGGCGAGCGCGTTCTGCCTCAGACGGCTGGGGATTGAAACTTTGGTACTGCCAACAGTAATGCTTGGACGTCATCCAGGCTGGGGCGCACCTGGCGGCGGGGCTGTAGACATAGACCAACTGGCCGACATGTGGACGGCCATTTGCGCGCAAGACATAAAACTCGATGCGGTCATGAGCGGTTATATGGCGAGCGTCGCCCATGTCGAATTGATGGCGAAGATTGTGAGAGACACGAAAGCCAAAAATCCAGACGCTATCGTCTTAGTTGACCCTGTCATGGGCGATCATGGACAGCTCTATATTCCAAAAGCTGTCGCGCAAGCGATTAAAGAAATCCTCGTCCCAGTCGCCGATATCCTCACGCCTAATTATTGGGAGCTTGGGTATCTCTTAGGACAAAGTCCCGAAGGGCTTCAGAACATGATTGGGAGCACGCACATATTAGCGCCCAAAACGCTCGTGACCTCCGTGCCTTTTGAGCCGGAAATTGGTGCCGTGTTTACTGAGCGCGCGAAACTAAACGTGATGGCCCAAAGCATTTGTGTGACACATCAGAAGTTTGAAGCTGTCCCGCATGGCGGCGGAGACGCACTGGCCGCAACGTTCCTTGCACACCTGCTTAAGGGCGAAACGTCCGCTCAAAGCCTATCGCACGCCGTTGGGAGTATTTTTGAGATTATCTCTCATGCCGTTGAAACCGATGCAGGCGAAATGCCGCTTATTCGCGAACAAGACGCGCTAATGCATCCAACCCCT
>CALLME010000226.1 GCA_938007945.1 uncultured Caulobacterales bacterium | reverse complement strand
GAGTTTAGATTTGAAACCGAGCTCATAAGCGTCAACTTCTTCAGACGCAAAGCGCGGGTCCCCACCGCCAATCGCGGCCGTCGAGTCGAGGTTAAACCCGCCTGATTTATAGCCGTGGGTGAAACTCGCATAAGCTGAGATATCTGGCGTGAATTTATATCCAATTTTACCTGTATAAATCAGCTCATCATCTTCGAATGTGTCATCAAATGTGCGCGGCAGCGGCAGCGGCGTCGCGAATGCGATTGGCAAATCTGCTGGCGCCAAGAATGGGAAACATCCGAGGACTGTAAGATTACCTGTCAGAGCCGCGGGCAAAGGACCATATCCCCCTGTTGCACCGTTAAACCCTGCGAGTTGCGCCATACATGAGGGGTAATTTACGCTCGGTTGAGAGAAGCTGCCGTCTTTAGACTCGTCTGAATAACGAAGGCCCAGTGTCAGGCTGAGCGCATCCGTTAAATCAAATGTATTATGCGTAAAGAAAGAGAGGCTCTCGCTATCTTGGGTGTAGCGGTTGGTCGTCAACGCATCAGCGGGATTTTGCCCTCCTGAAATAAACCGTAATGTTCCGCCCGCGCCAAGAATTCCTGGGCTCGGAAATGTACCGCCCGTCCCTGCGAGGAGCAAGGCATCGGAAAACGCCGCATATTGAGGCCCTAATGCGAATGTTTGATTCTGCGCAATCTCTTCTGTCGAATAATATCCACCGACGAGCCAACTTAAACGTCCGTCCATCGCATCACCTTGAACGCGCAATTCGTGGGTCATAGTGTTAATATCCAGTGCGAGATCTTCGACATTAAATATGTTAAGGCCTGAAAATCCAGAGTCGTAGTTTTCAGAAGATTCAAATTCACGGTAAGATCCGATGTAAATAACGTCAGCCAAATCGCCCAAAGCATATTCCACCTCAGCAACAACACCTGTTTGTTCGTTAGAGGTATCTGGAACGCGGAAAGACGTGGCAATACGGTCATCTACAGCCGCTTGCGCGCCGTCGAAGTCTGTCGCGCTTGTGGCGACATTGGGGGCTGCCATGCCTCCGCGAGCCCCAAGCCCTAAAGAACCGAAGATACCCGCTGCTTCTACGGGAGAGCGCAGAACTTCGAGCGCAGAGCAACATATGTTGTTCGAATTTGTATGGTCAACGACGATGCGACCCTTCCAGTTCTCTTCGCCTTCAAAACCAATTTGACCCCGCAAGTAATATTGATCTGTTGCATTTGACTCGCCAATTTTAGCGCCGCTAGCATCGACAATATCTACATAGCCATCACGGTTACGAAGAGCACCAGTCAGGCGAGCCGCGACCTTGCCCTCTGCGAGCGGAATGTTAACCGCGCCCTGAACACTCTTGTGATCAAAATTGCCATAAGTCGCGTTTATAAAGCCCCCAAACTCGTCGAGGTTTGGCCGCACATTGGTAATGTTTAGAGCACCAGCAGACGTGTTGCGACCAAATAGCGTGCCCTGCGGGCCGCGTAGAACTTCAATTCGTTCTACATCCACAAATTCACCAAGCGCAACACCTGGGCGAGACTGATAGGCGCCATCTATAAATATACCTACAGCCGACTCAAAACCGATATTATTAGATGTTGTCCCGACACCGCGAATACGCAACACGACAGAGCCAGACGCAATTTGCGCGTTCGAGCTCGCAAAACTTGGCGCGACTGAGGCGAGGTTTTGAATATTGACTACACCCTGCTTTTCTAGATCCTCGGGCAAGACAGCTGTCACCGCAATCGGAATGTCTTGTATACTTTCGGCGCGACGTGTTGCCGTCACGATGATTTCATCATCAATCGTTTGCGCTTGGGCCTCTGAGACGCCGCCTAGACTTAGCGTCGCACTGATAGAAGCAGCGGTTAAAAGAAGCGCCGATTTGACCGACGTCCGCGCGATTTTTGAAGTGAATGATGAAGACACGTGTGATGACATGAATAATCCCCTAAAATGTGACGCACAGATTATTCTGAGCGTGGGTGCCAATTTAGTTTGGCTTATGCATTACACTAAACAGAAATTCCTAAAACGAATTGTCATCACACTTACATTTCACTTGAAAAAAGATGATTTTGTTCCACTATGGCATAAGTGCAACAACGCAGACGCGTAGAGCCACGGCAGGACTAATTTATGAGTGAGCCAAATCTAACGACACGGATTGCAGGGTTGCCAACAGAATCGCGTTCTTGGCTTCAAAACATCTCTCCTGAAACACGAAAAGCGATGTCAGGTCAGGCGCGTAAACTTTCGCTTACGCGTGGACAAACGCTTTATGAGCGCAAAGCTGAGCCAACAGGTATTTATCTCATTAAGTCAGGCCATGTCAGGCTGACCTTTCAATCCAGTTCTGGCTCGCACCATCTTTTAAAAATTGGCGCGCCAGGCGGGGTAGTGGGCGACCTCGCCTGTGTTGACGGCAACCCCTACCCCGTATTTGTCGAAGCCATGACGCCTTGCGTGCTAGAATTTCTACCACAAAAGGCATTTACAAAACTCCGCGCGAATTACCCAGACATTAACGCGGCGCTGCTTACCCATTTCTCTCGCCTTAGTCGAACACTCATAAACATGACAGAAGTGACGTTCCTTGGCACGGTCAATGGACGGGTCGCCTCTCGTATCGCATTCTTGTCGCGTGAATATGGCAGTCACGATTTGACTCTGTCACAAACCGACCTCGGCTTGATGGTCGGGCTTTCACGCCAAGCGACAAATGCTGCCCTAGGCTCGCTCGCAGAGATGGGGCTGATTGAGACCTATTACGGAAAAATTATGATCTTAGACTTTGAGAAACTTGTACAGTTTATTGAAGACTCAACATGAACTAAAACGGCGCGCCCTCAGAGTCGATTATTTCGGCAAGGACGGAGATTGCTAGCCGCCCTGCATCCCGCATAGACGGCACAAGTCCGATGGGGCCGCGTAGTCTTGAGATATCTAAATCTTTTGAAATGCCTGCTAAAGCTGCCAAACGATTTTCATGGGTCTGCCGGCTCCCCATAGCGCCGACATAAAATGCTTCGCTAGCTAACGCAGAGACAAGCAGTGGTAACTCGTAATCATGATCATGGAAAAGCGTGACGACAGCCGTGCGACTATCAAGCGACCAGTCAGGCGTTGTTCCAAAAGTCAAGCTGTGAACGTCTGCCCCGATTTTTCGTAAAGCCGTAACATCCGAACTGTCAGGCGAATAAGCCTGCACGTCTATACCGAGGCTGCTGGCCGCGCGCGTGAACATCACAAGATTCTCGCCTCGACCTGAGACTACAACTCTTAACGGCGGCGCATATCTCAGATCACCACCGCGTTTTAACTCAGTGCCGCAGGACAGGCTAACGACTTCACGAGCCTCAAATCTTGCGCAAATATTTGCGATGAGATTTGCATTAGGGTTTGGATATATCACGAGTGAGACACCCCCACCGCAAGGCAGTTTGATATCCATATAGGGACTGTCAGGGCCGTAAATGACACGGCGCATCTCGCCCGCTTCAAGGGCTTCCAGCGCATGACCTGCGATATCGGCATCAACGCAACCATTGCTGACATAACCCGCATAGTCGCCCACCTCGCTGACAATCATAGGTGTGCCGACGGGGCGCACAGATGCGCCGCTAACAGATTCAACAATAATAAGAACGATATACTCGCCCTTCGCTTGCCTGTCTCTCCCAAATGAAAAAATATCAAGCGGGTGATAGCGCGGCAGAAGAACAGACTGCATTACGCTGCGAGGGTGGCGTCAAACCAGTCTGTAAACGCCGTTCGCTCTACTTCGCTCATATGCAGGCCTAGTTTACTGCGCCGCCACATCACGTCATCCGCGCGCGTGACAAATTCATGCCCCAAAAGATAGCGCGCTTCTGACTCGGACAGACCAGCGCCAAACATCTTGCCGAGCTTACCTTTACTGCCGAGCACAAGCGATATACGTGTCCCGTAAGCCCGCGCTAGACGGCGCAAAATGGCCGTATCAATGTGGGGATAGCGTAATTCGCAGGCGCTGAAAAAACTGTCAAAATCTGCATGAGGAATATCACCGCCTGGAAAATTCGCTGTCTCCGTCCACTCTTCGCCCAGCGTTTTTGCCCGGCCCTTTATGAAGAAAGGCGCAAGCTTTTGCAGTGCGTGCTGCGCGAGCTTGCGGGAGGTCGTAATCTTGCCCCCGTAAATAGAGAGGAACGGCGCGCCGTCCGTAAATTCGTCAATATCAAGCACATAATCGCGTGTCACGGCAGAGGCATTATCTGACTTATCGTCATAGAGCGGGCGCACACCTGAGTAGCTCCA
>CALLME010000225.1 GCA_938007945.1 uncultured Caulobacterales bacterium | reverse complement strand
GAATATTTGCCTTCAATATCCGCCCCCGCATGCCCCATCAGTCGCACGGTCTTAAAATGCAGAAACACAGGACGGCGACGCGTGCGGGCAAAATCTACGGCCTCTCTCGCGCCGCGCATAGCGTCTTCGATATCTGTGCCGTCGCAACTCATATATTTGAGGCCTGGACGATTTTTGTAATTCGCCTCAATCCACCCCTTTGGCGTGCGCACGGAAATGCCCAAATCATTATCTTCACAGATGAATATGAGCGGCATGGGTGAGCCTTGATAGGCGGCCCAAGCGGCTGAGTTTATTGCCCCTTGCGCCGTGGAATGATTAGACGACGCATCGCCAAAAGAGCAAAGCACGACTGAGTCGTCGGGCAGTTCCCCACCACCCAGACAGAGCGAATGCGCCGCGCCCACCGCTTTAGGCAAATGGCTCGCAATTGTGCTGGTTTGCGGCGGGACATATATGTCGGCCCCACCCAACACCTTGTGACGCCCACCTGAGACGGGGTCTTCGCTTGAGGCAGCAAATGATAGCACCATGTCATAAAGCGGCGTAGACCCATCGACCGCTTTGCGTCGCTGAATACAAAAGGCGGCGTCGCGGTAGTGCAAAAACGCCATATCCGTCGCGCGGCTTGCGAGTGCTAACGCGGCGAGACCTTCGTGCCCCGAACTGCCGATTGAGTAAAATGTCTGCCCCTTTGTGCGCCGCGCCATCAAATCAAGATGACGGTTCATCAGTTGAGTGTCGAACACATCCGCAAGCATTGGCGCGGACATTTCCCCCGCGCTCACCTCTGGCATATCCCCGCTCTGCACACGCGAAATAAATGCGGCGTCGAGCGCGGCCGCGCGGTCAAAAATATTAGCTGCCATTACGCTTTCGCCATTTTTGCGGGCGGTGTCCAGCGTTTACGCAGGCGGCGCGTATCTTGCCAAAAACGGACTTGCGCGCCCGCTTCGACGCCCAAGGCATCCAACGTACGCTGCGGTAAAAGAACACCACGGTCAAGGTCAGCGGCAGGACTCACGACAGCGCGAAAATCCGCAACAGTCCCGACACTCACGAGACTATCTTGAGCGTCGATGAGTTCTGAAGCTGATAGCGTTGGGCGCAATTTCGTCTCTAATGTCGTGCGGATGGTATCGCGGTGCACAGACATAATAGGACCCGCATCAAACAAATCTATCGTCCCTGAAAAGATAAAACCCTCACGCTGCAAAAGGCGCATCGCGCCAATCCCCGTCGGGTGAGGTTGGGCCAAAGACATTTTGACTTCAATCGGAAAATCATAAGTCGGAACGGGCCCAATCGGGACAATATCGCCAAGCGAGTCAGGATTACGGTCAAAATACTCCGCGTCCGCCTCGAGAAATGTTTTATCCAGCTTATATTCAAATAAATGATCATAGAGCGGGCTACCCTCTTTGCCGCATATGCCGCGCAACTCTGCGATAATCATATCGCCAAACCGCCATGGTTCTGACGCGATGAGATGATAGCGCACTTTGGCAAGATACCGCCCTAGCCCACTATCACGGTAGTCAGAATGAAGGAAAAGAGAGCCAACTTCTGTCGCACCTTTGAAGCGCGAAGACGCGCGCAAGGTCTGGTCTTCGCCGTCGCCGTGCAAATCAAAATTGATAAATGGTGCCTCGATGCCGATTTGCGTTTTGACCGCTGAGCAACCGATGAGGCGGGTCTCTTTGCCTGTTATCCCGTCAAGCTCAAACATTCCAAGAAGGTATTTATGGGGTTTTTCAAGCGGGTAAGCGCCGCTGAAGCTTTTGACAGATGACTTGATATAGTCTTTGAGAAAATCTAGGCGAGGCTGCAAGCTCGACAAACCGCCGCTGCTATCTTGTATTAGCGCAAGCAACGCCCGCGCATCGTTCATCATGAACGGACGTATCAAATAACAATCTCTGTTTGCTGTCGTCATAATCCCCTCAATTAGGTCAGAATGACAAAGTTCGGACTCTCTTTGCAGGGTCAATATGCGCAATTTCGTGTATATTTTTAGGCAAAATGGTGTTATTTTTATGCAAATCGAGAATGAAATCAGATGCGTTTAACTTTTAAAGACCAACAACTCCTCGGCGCGCTGCGCTCTGATGCGCGCGCGAGCACAACTGACATTGCAAAATCGCTCGGCCTGTCGCGTTCAACTGTGCAGAAGCGGCTGGCACGACTCGAAGAAACAGGCGTCATTGCGGGCTATACTGTGCAACTCGCCTCACAATATCTCGATGCAGAAATTAAGGCCCATGTCATGATTACCGTAGAGCCGCGCGCGACGGAGACAATTATCGCGCAGATGGAGCAACTTGGCGGTGTGCGTGCGGTCTATTCTGTGTCTGGGCCCTATGACCTTATCGTCGAAGTCGCCGCTATGTCGGTTACGGCGCTAGATAAGGTCATCGACACACTTATCGCGATAGACGGCGTAGAGCGCACAGTATCGTCTGTTATCCTGAGCACGAGATTAAAACGATAAATCTACACAACTATCACGTCTTGGCCAAACACATTTGAGAATTGCGCCGTAGACAAGCCGTGAAAGATACATCGACACATTTTAAGGAGCAGAATTTGCGCGCCCTCATTGGTCCTGGCGAAAGCACGACTAATAATGCACCCGTGCTCTCGCGCGGTGATGCGGGTCCGTGCATCCCCCAACATTTTCTACGCTATGCCCACACAGTCGAGACTGTTGAGGCTGTCGTAGCAAAAATAAGTTATGATCCGCGCTACCCCATTTTTGTCAGCCAAGACGGTGCAGGAATATTTACCCAAATCGGCATTGTCGGGCCAGATAATTATAAAAACGTGCCAGATAAACTTGTTTACGGGCGTCGCTGGAGGGTAGAGCCAAATCTGCCAACATCAGAGATTATACAGACAGTTTTTCTAGCCCTAAAAAAAGCGCGCGAACATGAGATGCGAGAGCGCTTTGTCTGGTCGTATGAAGGGCGTAAAACGACACTGTTCAATGGACATCATGACCTGCCTTATATGGCAAGAAACCCGCAGAGTTTTATCGCTCATAACCCCCTGCCACTTGGCAATATTATCGCAGCTGTGCGCTATGACGGCATGCGGTTCCTCATCTCCCACCGCGCAGAATTACCCAGCGGCGAAACGCTTCTCACTCTCGTCCCACGCACACAGATGCACGGTGAGTTTAGCGGGCTTTGCAAAGACGGTTTTAGCATAATTTGCAAGAATTTGCGCCCGACGACAGTTTTACATGCCATTTTTGAGGCTTGCCTGCGTACTAGCGACGCCCATGTTGAGGAACATTTCCGCTATGACGATTTTGCGCGGTTCAGCCATAATGTTGATGTGCTCGCCATCTCAGATATGTCAGCTGACACGCGGCAATGTCCATCCAAATATTTGCCCAAGGATGAGGCCGAAGCCTTTATATCCACGCTATCGACGGAAAATTACGAGACAGACCAGACGCGCATTCCTGTCCTGCTCGACAGCCCGCACAATCGCCGCGTTGACGCGCAACTCAGCGCTATGCAGATTAGCCAGCGTCCGCCCCTCATCTAGCCGGCTTAAGTTTTATAGCGGCTAAAATAATACAGCCTTTCCCACGCGAGAATACCGTATTTCATTTCATCTTGCGCCAGTGCTTTTGCAACGACCCTGATAACACTGTTCATTATCGGTTTAGGCGTTTGACGTTTTTCACAGTCGCGCCTAGACAAATGACATGAGATTACAAAGCGAGTCCAGTTCACGCAGCTACGGTACGCGCCCCCCGCTCGGTCTTGCGCTTGGTGGTGGTGTGGCGCGCGGTTGGGCTCATATTGGCGCTATTCGCGCTCTACTTGAAGCGGGGATTAAACCTGACATCATAACAGGCACGTCTATTGGGGCTGTTGTCGGCGGAGCTTATTTGTCGGGCAAGCTTGACGTGCTTGAGGATTGGGCGCGAAAGCTCAACCGTCGCCGCATGATGAGTTATATGGATGTAAGGTGGGGCGGCTCTGGCTTTATGCGCGGCGAACGTCTGGCGCGTGTGCTGAACCATTATATGGGTGATGTGCGTATTGAGGAGCTTGACCGTAAGTTTATCGCC
>CALLME010000224.1 GCA_938007945.1 uncultured Caulobacterales bacterium | reverse complement strand
AACCCGGGAAGTTTTTGACGAACTCCTCGCAAACCCCTCAGACGTGTCACTAGACTTTGCCAATAAAAGTGAGCGCGAGGGATATTCGCACGCGTGTCTCGAGCGCTGGTGTTGGGCTGACGCGCTGTTTATGGCACCGCCCGTTCATACAAAGCTTTCTAAGATTACGGGCGACCCGCGCTATCTTGCATTTTCAGATAAAGAATTTTGGGCCACGACTGATTATCTTTTTGACGAAGAGGCGGGGCTTTTTCTTCGCGATTCGCGTTTCTTTGACCGGCGCGAAGAGACGGGCGAGAAGATTTTCTGGAGCCGTGGCAATGGCTGGGTGCTTGGGGGGCTGGCAGATGTTATTGACGATTTACCAGCGGACCATCCATCTCGTGACCGTTATATCAATCTTTACAAGCAGATGGCCGCAAGCCTTATCAAAGTGCAGGCGGACAATGGTTATTGGCCAGTCTCGCTTGTTGCGGGTCATCACTATCCTGTGAAAGAAAGCAGCGGTACGGCCTTTTTCGTGGGTGGTCTGTCTTGGGGCGTCGCAAACGGCATTTTGGACGCAGAGACTTACCTTCCGTCTATCAAAAAAGGCTGGGCCGCGTTGAATGATGCGGTGACTGATGAGGGTATGATCGGTTGGGTACAGCAAGTGGGTTACGCGCCTGACAAAGTCGCTGCCAATGAGACGCAATTTTACGGCGCGGGAGCTTTCCTTCTGGCGGGTACTGGTGTGTTAGAGTTGGCAGAAAAAGGATATTTCAAGTGAGCGGTCAAAATAGCCAATTAAGCCGTCGGGCCTTTGGTGCAGGGCTTGTCGCCACAGGTGCGGCACTCTCGGGATGTTCGCAAATAGTAGGCGGCCCGAAGATGCTGAAGCTCGCACATACGCTGAACTCTGACCATCCTGTGCACAAAGCTATGGTATTTATGGGTGAGCGCTTGGCTGAACTATCTAGCGGCACAATGGGTGTGGAAATCTACCCGAACGGCCAACTCGGCAGCGAACGTCAGCTAATTGAGCTTTTGCAAATCGGCGCGCTCTCTATGACCAAGGTGTCGACAATTTCGATGGAGGGATTCTCTTCTGCGATGAAGCTTTTCTCCATTCCATATCTCTTCAAAGATAATGCGCATTTCTGGCGTGTCCTTAATAGTGATGTCGGAAATTCGCTTCTCGATACATTGCGTGACGTACGTTTGCAGGGGCTTGGCTATTACGACGCTGGCAGCCGTAGTTTTTATATGACTGACGCGCCGATTAATACGCCTGCTGATCTCAAAGGTAAGAAAGTTCGCGTTTTACCTAGCCGCACCTCAATTGAAATGGTTGAGGCACTTGGTGGATCTGCAACCCCCATTTCTTGGGGTGAGCTTTACACGGCTCTACAACAAGGCGTCGTCGATGGGGCTGAGAACAATCCGCCGTCCTATTATCTTTCTAAGCATTACGAGACGGCTAAATATTACACATTAGATGAGCATACAGCCGTGCCTGACCTCCTTATTATGTCGCGCCTTATTTATGATGGCCTAACTAATGAGGAGGAGACATGGGTGAAAGCAGCTGTGGCTGAATCTATAGTTTTGCAACGCCGTTTGTGGGCTGAAGCGTCTGAAGAAGCTCTGGCGGAAGTAAAGAAAGCGGGCTGCGAAGTCATCTATCCCGATAAAACGCCTTTTAGAGAAGCTGTGCAATCGATGAAAGACAAATTTGCGCGAGGCGAACTTGGACCGCTAATTGCTAAGGTCGAAGCCTTGGAGGGCGCGTCTTGAAGCTGATAATTAAACCGATTGATTTAATCTTGCGGTGGGCGCTCGTCGCCTTGGCGGTGTTTATGATTGCCACTGTCACATGGCAAGTCTTCTCGCGTTACGCCCTAAAAGCCCCAAGTTCTCTGACAGAGGAAATTGCGCGGTTCCAACTCATTTGGCTCGGTCTTCTTGGCTCTGTTTACACATTTCGCAATCGCATGCATGTCGGAATCGATATTCTCGTCAAACCTCTGATAGGCAAGAAACGCTTGGTCGCTGAAATGGCCTCGTTAATTGCCTGTTTCATCTTCGCGGTGTTGATACTTGTTTACGGCGGTGGGCGTCTTGTGGCGCTAACGCATGAGCTTAACCAAACCTCAGCTGCGCTAGGTGTGCGTATGTCATATGTCTATTCTATCATCCCGATTAGCGGTGTTTTGATGGGCCTTTATGCGCTGCATTACATGGCGGATATTATTTTTCACGGGAAGTTACATCGCCCATCTGAATTGGACCCCGCCATAGTCAACCCAGCGACGACGAAGGATATATAGATATGTTACTCACTGTCGCTGTTCTGCTCGGAATTTTCTTCATACTCATCATGCTGGGCGTGCCGATTGCTGTGTCAATCGCGCTGGCGAGCGTGTCGACGCTTATGCTATCCATGTCATTTGATCCTGCTGTCACGACAATGGCGCAGAGGCTTGCAGGTGGACTTGATAGTTTCACGCTTCTCGCTATCCCATTTTTTGTCATTTCTGGCTATCTCATGGGACGAGGAGGCATTGCCAAACGCTTGATTGAGGCAGCCAAGGCAGTTGTCGGCACGCTTCCTGGCGGATTGGCGCTCGTAAATACGCTGTCATGTATGCTTTTTGGCTCTATCTCAGGCTCAGCCGTCGCCGCGACGTCCGCCATCGGTACGTTCATGATTCCGACTATGGAAAAAGAAGGCTATGATAAGAATTTCAGCACGGCTGTGACTGTGACGGGCTCAATCCTTGGCCTCCTAATCCCGCCGAGCAATGTGCTTATTGTCTATGCTGTAGCGGCGGGAAGTGTGTCTATCGCGGCGCTGTTTATGGGGGGTTATTTACCAGGCATATTAGGCGGCATCGCCCTCATGATCGTGGCGGCGGGTTACGCCAAGAAAGAAGGCTATCCGCGTTCGGCCCGCATTCCGTTCAAAGCCGCTATGCGGAAAATGTTCGAAGCTGGTCCAAGTATCGCGATGATTTTTATCGTAGTCGGCGGCATTATTGCGGGCATCTTTACTGCGACTGAGGCCAGTGCGATTGCGGTGATTTACGCGCTCATTTTGTCGATGTTCTATGGTGAGATTAAATTTGGCGAACTGCCAGAAATCCTTCTAAAGTCAATTGAGACAACGGCGATGGTTTTGCTTCTGATTGGCGTCTCTACAGGCATGGCGTGGCTGCTCGCTTATGAAAATATTCCACAAGCAATCAGCGATGGGCTCCTTACGATAAGCGATAACCCAATTGTCATCCTGCTGCTAATTAATCTCATTTTGCTTGTGGTTGGCGCGTTTCTCGACATCACGCCTGCGATTTTGATCTTCACGCCTATCTTTCTTCCTGTGGCGATGGAGATGGGAATGACCCCGCTTCACTTCGGCATTATGCTTGTGCTTAACCTTTCAATCGGCTTGTGTACGCCGCCCGTCGGGAGTGTGCTTTTTGTCGGCTGTGCCGTAGCAGGGACAAGTATTCAGAAACTCATTCGCCCGCTTCTCATGCTTTACGCAGCGCTTATCGTCTCGCTCCTCTTAGTCACATTCGTGCCGTTCCTCTCCGAAGGTCTCCCGCGGGCCGTTGGTCTTATTCAGTAATCCATTTCAATTTCAGGACTTAACATGTCATCAGCTATCTCATTTGACCTTTCAGGAAAAACAGCTCTCGTCACAGGGGCTAGTCGCGGAATTGGTCAAGCCATTGCACTAGGTCTTGCAAGTGCAGGCGCCGACATCATTGCCGTCGCCTCTAGCGCAAAAAACGCCCAAGACACGGTCTCTCAAGTCGAGGCTCTGGGCCGCAAAGCGCAGGCGCTTGGCTGCGACCAATCCTCACCAGAGGCTATTCGGACTGCGGTAAAAGCGGCACATGATATCGGGAAAGTCGACATTCTCATTAATAATGCAGGCACTATTCGCCGTGCGCCTGCAACAGACTATTCTGATGATGATTGGGACGCGGTTATCAGCACAAACCTCAACGGCGTGTTTCAATTTTGTCGCGGTATTGGCAAAGAGATGGTTGCGCGGGGCGAGGGCAAGATCGTGAACATCGCGTCACTCTTGACATTCCAAGGCGGAATCACTGTGCCAGCCTATGCCGCGAGTAAAGGCGGGGTTGGGCAACTCACAAAAGCACTGGCCAATGAATGGGCCGCTAAAGGTGTGCAAGTGAACGCAATTGCGCCTGGGTATATTGCGACAGATAATACAGCGGCGCTGCGCGCGGACAAAGATCGCAACGCGTCAATTCTCGCGCGTATTCCGACAGGACGTTGGGGACGAGCTGAAGACATTGCGGGCGCAGCGGTGTTCCTGAGTTCATCGGCAGCAGATTACGTCAACGGGCATATCTTGACAGTGGATGGCGGTTGGATGGCGCGCTAGCGTTTTGCCGAGACGCGTTTCAGAGCCAGTTTAGCCTGTTTGCAAAAGTTGTTTGTAACGGCGGCGGTCCTCAGATACGCGGCGTTTGACTTCTTCGTGGGCTTCTATTTCTGTCGCTTCAAACATTGTGTCAATCACACGGGACAAATGAGTACGCATGGCCGTGCGCGCGGCAATGGGGTCACGCGCTTTAAGGGCATCGAATATGGCCCAATGCTCATCAATGCTTGGACGAATACCACCCGTGCGAACCGTTTCATACATGGTTTGGGTGAGCTCTGATTTGTTACGCAAATTCCAGACTTCCTCAATGATGGTTTCAACCACGGAATTCCGGGTCGCGCGTGCAATCAACATATGAAAGTCTTTATCCGCTATTTCTGAGCCGTCTTCGGCATCATTTTCGGCTTTCATACGCGCAATAATTGTCGCGAGGTCTTCCAGTTCCTCATCTGTTATCATCGTCGCGGCAAGGCCAGCCGCTTCGCCTTCAATTAACATACGAGCTTCTGTAAGCTCAAACGGGCCCACGTCTAAATCAAGTGATTTTGTGTCGGTGTTTTTAGGCTCAATTATATAGACACCTGAGCCTTTGCGAACTTCCACGCGGCCTGCAATTTCAAGGGCTATGACGGCTTCGCGCATAGTCGGGCGACTGACATTATATTCAAGCGCAAGGTCACGTTCCGCGGGGAGCCTGTCCCCAATATTGTATTTGCCCGAATCGATTAATTTCAAGAGCTCAACAGCGACGCTTTTATAAAGTCTTTGCGCTTTCAAACCGAATTCTCCATAATTTGTAAAACCTTAGTGCTGTGTGGATGCACTGTCAAAAAATTACTTCACTGACAATAATTAAAAATAAATATGACCAATTTAGCTCTGTTTTCAATTATTGGCTTGTCCAATTTATTGCAATAAGCCATAAATCAATCATTACTTCTCAGGGGAATTGCAATTTATAAAACCTTACATCCCGACCGTTTATTCCCGGTCAATATTTTTCAAAGAGAGATATGTCGGGCGCTATATAACGCTATTAAAGATCTGCCGATAATAAGCCCACATGGCCACACGGATCCCTCTTGGTTCGGGCAGAATGAGAACTTCTCTAACCCTGCTGAGCTGTTTATTGTTCCTGATCATTACGTGCTGCGCATGCTCTATAGCCAAGGCGTTTCAATGGAGAACCTCGGCGTGCGTCCCCATGACGGCAGTGCGTATGAAACAGATCCGCGCAAAGTATGGCGAACGTTTGCGAGCCACTATTACCTCTTTGCAGGCACACCCTCACGAACATGGTATGATCATGTTTTGGGTGAAGTCTTTGGCATAACTAAACTGCTAAGTGCTGACACGGCGGATGAAATTTATGACATTATCGACGCCGCCCTCGCGACAGATGAATTTAAGCCGCGCGCGCTTCTCGATAAATTTCAAATTGACCTGATAGCGACGACTGAAGGCGCGTTGAACGACTTACGGCACCATAAAGCTATGGTGGGCTCAGGCTATGAACACCGTGTTATTACGACATTCCGCCCTGATGATTGTTGCGACGCGTCCAAGCCAGAATTTGCGAGCAATCTGGAAAAGCTCGCAGAATTGACAGGCTGCGATACTACGAATTGGCAAGGCTATCTTGAAGCGCTACGCCAGCGTCGAGCTTATTTTCGCGATGTCGGACGTGCAACGGCAACGGATCACGGCCATCCCTCTGCTCAAACAGCTGACCTGTCAGAAAAGGAGTGCCAAGCGCTATTGAAGACTTGTCTTTCTGGTAAAGCGAGCGAGGCAGAGGCTGAGCTATTTCGTGCGCAAATGCTGACCGAGATGGCAGGTATGAGCGTTGAGGACGGGATGGTGATGCAAATCCACCCTGGAAGCTATCGCAATCATAATACTAAGCTCTATGAGCGTTTTGGCCCAGATAAAGGCGCGGATATTCCACTGCAAATCAATTATACAGAAGCGCTTCAGCCCTTGCTTGCCAAACACGGCAATAACCCTGACTTAAACATCATTTTATTCACTTTGGATGAAAGCAATTACGCGCGTGAACTTGCGACTTTAGCGGGGCATTATCCCTGCCTCACGCTTGGTCCGCCGTGGTGGTTTCATGACGCGCCGCAGGGCATGATGCGTTTTCGCGACCAAGTGACCGAGACGGCAGGCTTTTACAATACGGCTGGCTTTAATGATGATACGCGGGCATTTTTGTCAATTCCTGCACGGCATGATGTGGCGCGCCGTATGGATTGCGTCTATCTGAGCCGGCTCGTTTGCGAGCATAAAATTTCACTGGATGAGGCCAAGCAGCTAAGTGTTGATTTGACTTACAACCTCGCGCGCAAGGCATATAAGCTTCCATTAGAGGCAAAGGTTGTCTGATGTCGCGCCTCTCAAATTCTACAGTTTCCCGCGCGACGGCTTATTGCCCAACCTATGACCGAAATGAATTAGGCATAGGTATAGTGCATTTGGGGCCGGGGGCGTTTCATCGCGCGCACCAAGCAGCTTTTACTGACAGTGCGATTGCCAAAAGTGGCGGCAATTGGGGTATTTGCGCCGTCTCGCTTAATAGCACGAATGTTAAAGAAGCGCTCGCGCCGCAGGACGGGCTATATACCCTCGCGATTAAAGACAAAAACCCGAGCTACCGCATAATCGGCAGTATTAAAGAAGTTCTCTGCGCGCGTGAGGATGGCGCTAAAGTGCTCACGCGGCTAAGTCACGTAGATACGCATTTTGTCACGCTGACAATAACGGAAAAAGGCTATGCTCTGACGCAAGATGGACATCTTGATAAAGAGAATCGTTTTGTTGCACAGGATTTAGTTACGCCGCGCTCGCCTGTCTCCGCGATTGGTTATCTCGTTGAAGCTTTTCGTCAACGCCGCGAAGCAGGCGTAGGGTCGCTGACGGTTATCAGCTGTGATAACTTACCGTCCAATGGTGATAAGCTCAAGCGCGTCTGCATTGAATTCGCGCAGACCTTTGATGCAGCTCTCGCCTCTCATATTGGAGATGACATCAGGTTTCCCAACACGATGGTGGATAGCATCACCCCTGCGACGGATGATGACGTTCGTGATGACGTTAGCGGCGCAATCGGTCTTGAGGATGCTTGGCCTGTGCAACGCGAAGCCTTCGCCCAGTGGGTGATTGAGGACAATCTCCCGCGTCATCAACCCGATTGGGCAGGGGCAGGGGTGACGTTCACTAATGATGTGCATGGCTATGAAATGGCAAAGCTGCGCATCTTAAACGGCGCGCATAGTACGCTGACTTACCTCGGTTTATTGGCGGGTGAGGAAAGCGTTGAAGATGCCATAAGCAACGTTGAACTTCGTAAATTTGTTGATGGGCTCATTCGCGAAGAGACCCTTTCAACAATCGACGCGCCACTGGGGCTAAACACGTCTAAGTATTGGTCGCAAATTATCACGCGATTTGAAAATCCTGAAATCAAGCATCTTCTTGAGCAGATTTCACATGATGGCTCACAAAAAATTCCTGCGCGAATTTTCCCTGTTATAGAATATTATGCTAATCACGATGTGGTTGCCCGTCGCGCCTGTTTCGTTGTGGCGGGATGGATTGAATTCAATCGTCAACGTCGAGTCGGTGGTAAGGCGCCCACAGATGCTTATCTCACATCAATAGAATCGCAATTGCCGTCATATAATCTGGCGCCTGTGGATTATGCGAAAGCGTTCACCCGACTCGAAAC
>CALLME010000223.1 GCA_938007945.1 uncultured Caulobacterales bacterium | reverse complement strand
GTGCCAAAGACCCCAACGCCTGAGCCTGAGCCTGCAACGAAAGCGGCTACGCCTGCGGTTGAAACGCCTACGCCTGCGGCATCCAAGCCCGAAACGGATACGCCGAAAAAGGGTAAGAAGAAAAGCAGCTGGCTTTCTCGCATCCTGAAATAGGGATGGGATTTAAGCCATAAATGCCTCACTGAAACGTGACTGTGTTTTTGAGGGATTGTTACAGCCCCGTCACTTGACCCAAGCCTGCGAAACATAGATGTTTCGCAGGCTTTTTAAATTGGGATTTTCATGCCTGCACTTACATCAAAACTATCAGGTTTGACGGCTAAAACGGCCTTAGGCGCTGCCATGGCTGCGATAATGCTTGTCGGCTCTGCGTTGCCCGCCAGCGCGCAATCGCTCATCCGTGATACAGAAATTGAAGACACGCTTGAAGATTTCACGACGCCGCTTCTGCGCGCAGCGGGACTCAATTCTGATAATGTGGACATCTACATCGTCAATGACAACCAGTTGAATGCCTTTGTGACGCGCGGACAGAATATCTTCCTCAATACAGGCCTCATCCAACAAGCCGACACGCCGTTGCAACTCAAAGGCGTAATAGCCCATGAAGCAGGGCACATTGCAGATGGCCGCCTGGCACGCTCAAGCTATGGCAACCGCAATGCTTATGGCTCCATGCTCCTCGCGGCAGGGCTTGGTATCGCTGCAATCCTAGCAGGCGAAGGTGGTGCGGGCGCGTTAATCCTTGGCGGCGCACAGCAGTTTGGAGCGGTCGATGTCCTCGCCAATACACGCGTTGGCGAATCTGTGGCCGATCAATACGCCGCTGATTACCTTGAGCGTACAGGTCAATCAGGCGAAGGACTTATCCAGTTTTTCGAAAAATTCCGCTATCAAGAAGTCTTTTCGCAAGCGCGCCGCTATCCCTATTTCCGCTCTCACCCGCTATCCTCAACACGTATCGATAACTTACGCGAAGTTGTCGCCGAGAGCCCTCATTACGGCAAGCCCGACCCAGAAGAAGACGTCAAACGCTTGAACATGGCAAAAGCTAAACTCCAAGGCTTCCTTGACACGCCTCAACGCGTGTTCAGTCAATATCCTGCATCGGACAAATCTGACGAGGCGCGCTATGCCCGTTCTGTCGCGCACTTTAAGGGCGCAGACCTCAAAAGCGCTATACGCGAGATCGACTCGCTGATTTCGGATTATCCGAACAATCCTTACTTTTATGAGCTCAAAGCACAGATGCTATTTGAAAGTGGTCGCGGTAGCGACTCCATCGCGCCCGCCGAACGTGCGCTAACCCTCAAACCCGATGCCCCTCTGTTTAAACAAGCCCTTGCGCAAGCGCTTCTTGAGGAAGCCGATCATAAAAGCACAGAACGCGCGATTGATTTGCTCAAATCAGCACTTCAAAAAGAACCTGAGAATGGCGGACTTTGGTATTACCTTTCGCAAGGCTATGGCAAGCAGGGGAAAGACGCGCTCGCGAAATATGCTGTGGCCGAACAAGCCTTTAATGGCGGCGATATGCAACGCGCCATGTCGTTTGCTGAACGTGCACAAAAAGATATGGATTACGGCTCGCCTCAATATCGTCGTGCTGCTGACATTGTCGTGATAGCGCGAACAAGACTTGCAGCCAAAGGCAAAGACCGTTACCGCCCTAAACCGTAATCAACTTTTAAGATGAGGCGCATAATCTCGCGTCAACTTATGGAGACCGCTATGAAATACCTCACAACTACGGCTATCGCTTTGTCCCTATTTGCGACTGCGGGATGCGCGCAAGCGCAGACGACGTCTACGGCAGACCGCGCACAGATTGAGGCTGTCATCAAAGACTACCTTATGAAAAACCCAGAAATTGTTCGCGAAGCACTCGAGGAACTCGACCGCAAAGTAGAAGCCGCGATGATGGCCTCTGTGCGCAAGTCAATTGAGGAAGATGACCGCGATGTGAAAATTGGCCCTGCCAATGCCAAAGTCACAATCGTCGAGTTTTTTGATTATAATTGTGGCTATTGCAAACGCTCAACCGATTGGGTGAACGCGACAATCAAAAAACATCCCAACGATGTGCGCGTTATCTTTAAAGAATTACCCATTTTGGATGGTCGCACAAAGACCTCTCGCAATGCGGCTAAAGCGGCCTTAGCTGCGCATAAGCAAGGTAAATATCTTGAAATGCATACAGCGTTGATGAATGCGAGCGGCCTGACGCCTGACCGCATTAACGCGGTTGCAAAGGATGCGGGCGTGAATGTCAAAAAACTTGAAAAAGACATGAAAGATCCTGTGCTTGACGAAATGCTCGAAGACACACTGATACTCGCAAACCGCATACCAGCACTTTCTGGGACACCGTTTTTTATTATCAATGACATGATGATTGCAGGCGCAGACACGGACCGTTTGCAAGCCTCGCTTGAGGCCGCGCTTGAAAGTTAGACTCAATAAAGATAGGGCACCTCATTAATAGAGGTATCCATGCTGCCGTTTCTACAAGCGTTATTCCCTGTCATCGTAATCGTCGCCCTCGGGCGACTTTTGTCTGCGCGAAAGGTTATCGACAGCGCAGGCTGGCGCGGCATAGAACGCGTAAGCTATTTCCTTCTCTTTCCAGCTCTTATCATAAGAGAAATTGCCCACGCGCCGTTTGAGACCGCGCCGTGGAAGCTCGCAGTTGCGCTGATTATCGCGCAACTCATTATGGGCCTGTTAGGTTTGCTTGCAAGCGAGGCTCGTGGCAAAGCGGCTAAGGGCTCTATCATTCAATCCAATGTGCGTTGGACGGCTTTTGTTTCACTCTCCCTTGCGGGCGCGCTATTTGGCAGTGAAGGTTTGGCGCTCGTCGCTATCTCAGCAGCCGCAATGATACCTATAGCGAATATCTTATCCGTCTGGGCGCTCACGCGTTATGCAGATATAGATCCTGCGCGCGCACCAAATGTGTTTCGTGACCTTCTCACCAATCCGCTCATAATCGCCTGCGTGATTGGCATTGCCCTTAACGTGCTGAAGTTGCCGCCAACGGGTATAGCCGATAAAACATTTCAACTCCTTGGCCAGTCTGTCATCGCGCTGGGCCTTTTAACGGCGGGAGCAGGCATTGATTTTGACGCACTCAAACGCGCAGGATTGCGAACGGCCTTCTGGTCAGTTATCCGCCTCACAGGGCTTCCCCTCGCCGCACTCGGCATTGGACTAGCGCTTGGCTTGCCGCAATTACACATCTTAATAGCTGTACTCTGCACTGCGACCCCGACCGCGACGAATGGCTATATTCTTGCCAAACAACTCGGGGGGGACGCACCGCTATCCGCAAATTTGATTGCCGTGCAGACATTCTTATCAGTGCTGTCTATGCCGCTCATTTACACACTTGCGCTATATCTCATAGGCGGTTAGGCGGCCTTTTTAAAGCTAGTCATAGCCGTCGACGCCCCGCGAATAATCTCGGACGGCTTTAACCCCTCACCCAATCCTTCGCTAAGCGTCCGTCGCCAAAGCCGCGCACCAGGCTTACCCATATAAAGCCCCATAATGTGACGGACGAGAGCTTTGGTGGAGCGGTCTTTATCCTGCTGCGCTTCTGCATATCCAATCAGTTTCTCGACGATGTCTTCGCGCGACAAAGTTAACGGCGCATCGCCATGCACGAGGCTATCCACCTCTGTCAGCAGCCACGGGTTCTGATAGGCCGCACGACCATACATAATTCCATCGAGTGTGCGGCTCTCTTCTAGGCCCTGCTCCAGTGTCGTTAGCCCGCCGTTCAGAACAATCTCAAGCGCTGGAAACCGTTCTTTCATCGCCCGCACGAGACCATAATCCAGCGGCGGCACGTGACGGTTTTCTTTGGGAGACAGGCCTTTCAGCCAAGCTTTTCGCGCGTGAATAATAAAATGCGTGCACCCTGCCTTCGCGACAGTTTCAATGAAATGTGGAAGTGTTTCTTCCACATCTTGATTGTCTACCCCCAAACGGCACTTCACGGTCACAGCTTTATCCGTCGCGTCGCGCATAGCGGCATAACAGTCTGCTACGAGCACGGGCTCTCGCATGAGACATGCTCCAAAAGCCCCCGATTGCACACGATCAGATGGGCAGCCAATATTGATATTGATTTCGTCATAGCCGACGTCACTCCCAATCGTCGTAGCCCTCGCCAGTTTTACAGGATCAGAGCCACCAATTTGCAGCGCCACGGGATGTTCAACCTCATGAAAGTCCAGCAACTGATCCCGCGGGCCGTGGATAACCGCATCCGCCACAACCATTTCTGTATAAAGCAAAGCGCGCCTAGACAATTGCCGATGAAACCAGCGACAATGCCGGTCTGTCCAATCCATCATGGGCGCAACGGAGACGGTAAACTCTTGATTTTTCATAACATTATTGCTCATACAATCCAATAAGAGTATATCAATGTTGCAAATGTGACCATTTCACCTTCTGCCAAAATTGACAAAACTTTATTTCAACACACTGAACCCGCGTTTAACGCCATCGCGCCTCATCACGCGGGCATGCCATTCTACCACAGAGGGAAATGTGGACAGGTCAAAACCGAAATATGCAGGAGCGCGATCAATCCAGCCAATATGCATAATGTCGGCAATCGAAAACTCATCTCCGCCGAGGAAAGGTGATTTAGATAGCGCCTGATCCATCATTCCAACTAGGCGTTGGCTCTCTGTGTTAAATCGATCAAAACCTGGCTGAAATTCAGGAAAATTGCGTTTGAAGTAACCAGCCTGCCCCATCATAGGACCAATACCACCTGTTTGAAAATACGTCCAAGCAATTGCATCAATTCGCAGCGCAGGGTCGATTGGCAGAAGACCATTAAATTTTTCTGCTAGATAAAGCAAAACCGCACCACTTTCAAAAACACGGATTGGTTTCCCATTGGCTCCGTCTCGATCCACAATGGCTGGAATACGACCATTAGGGTTGATTTTTGCAAAAGCATCCTGCTTTTGATCTTGGTCACTCAGGTTCAGAATGTTGAGCTTATAGGGCTGACCTAGCTCTTCGAGTGCAATCGTTACTTTTACGCCATTTGGCGTGTTCGCTGTGTAAACATCAATCATGTTATTCTCCCGTAGAACCTTGATTAGTTTGCGTAATCCGCCATTGGTGCAGTCTCGATTTTTATTTCATTTTCGAGTGTTTTATGGACTGGGCAAAGATCGGCTATTTCCATCATCCGGCGATGTTCTGCCTCCGTGAGATCACCATCAACATCAATGTAACGCACAAAGCGATCAACTTTGCCCTCAGTTTTTTCGCAATTGTCACAGTCTTGCGCATGAATACGGTCGTGCACAACCCTTACAGAAACTTTTTCGACCGAGAGCTTTTTTCTGCGCGCGTACATATTTAAGGTCATAGACGTGCATCCCCCCAATGCTGCGCCGAGATAGTCATAGGGCGTTGGGCCTTTATTCGACCCACCTACTCGTTCTGGCTCATCAATGACGAACTTATGCCGTCCCACTCTGGCCGATGTGTAAAACGCTTTATTGGTTTCGCCCTCAACCAAAATTTCTTTTTCAAAATCTGGCGCAGCCTCGACCGGCAGGGGCACCAAATACCGTTTGGCCCAACTTGCGATGATGTCTGCGGCAAAGGCTGCATCGCCCTTCCCTGATAAGAGATGTGTCGCTTGGTCAAGGCTC
This sequence comes from uncultured Caulobacterales bacterium, assembly GCA_938007945.1. Classification (GTDB taxonomy): domain Bacteria; phylum Pseudomonadota; class Alphaproteobacteria; order Caulobacterales; family Maricaulaceae; genus Fretibacter. Next base: position 2,329 of record CALLME010000223.1, on the reverse strand, counting down.
ACAAAATTTTTCGGATGCTTGGCTTGGACAAAAATCTTCGTCGCCTCGTCTATAGACACAGTATCATCGGACGGTGAGTGCATGACGAGGATCGCCGCGTTAAGAGATTCAAAGTCCTGAACATAAGACGTCACATCGTCGACAAAGGCTTGTTTGAATTCAAATGATCGCCCAGCCAACTGTACAACGACACGCTCCTCTGTTCTCAAACGGTCCAGATGACCAGAAAGGGCTTTGAGGATATGTTCAGGTGTGGCTGGAGCGCCAATCGTGGCCACCGCTTTTACAGAAGGAATTTGCGCTGAGGCAGCCAATGACACGGTGCCTCCAAAGGAGTGTCCGACAATTAATTGTGGTACTTGATAATTTTCTTCCAAGAATCGCGCAGCACTCAGTGTATCCTGAATACCTGACGAGAAATTACTATCGGCAAAATCACCTTCACTGCGGCCTAACCCCAAGAAGTCAAAGCGAAGAGTCGCAATACCTTGTTGGGAGAGATGCTCAGAAATGTGGACAGCTGCCTTTATGCTTTTCGTGCACGTAAAACAATGCGCGAAAAGGGCATAAGCCAAGACTGGCTGATTATCTGGGACGTGTAAAACTCCCGATAATGTCTGGTCATTCGGGCGTTGAATTTGGACGTCAGTTTTCATTTATTCGGCTTTCAGTTAGGATAAATTTTACGCAACGTGCCGATTAAGGCGGCCCATCGCAGCGACGCAATCCCCGTTAGGGTTTTCGCAAGAGCATGACCGTTCCCTGACCGCCATCCGCGCAAATGGAGACAAGCGCTTAATTGCCAGACAACAAAGAAATTATGAGATTTTCTCATTTAAAATCCTAGAAATTTGCGCCTTTAATGCGGGTAAAACTTCAGCCTCATACCAAGGATTACGTTTGAGCCACAAATTATTTCTTGGACTAGGATGAGGCATAACGAGCCTAGAGGGCATATAATCCCTCCATCTGAAAACACGTTCGGTTAGCGTTATCTTTTCGCCGTCTCTAATATGCCAATCAATGGCGTATTGTCCGATGATTAGAGTCAGTTCCACGCCCTTAAGGCTTTCCAATAATTGCGGCCGCCATAGCGCCGCACACTCAGAACGAGGCGGAAGATCACCACTCTTTCCCGTTCCCGGAAAACAAAACCCCATGGGCAAGATAGCAATCTTTTTGGGATCGTAAAAAACACTTTCAGAGATTCCCATCCAATCTCGTAATCTAACGCCTGACGGATCATCAAAAGGAATACCCTTTTTATGCGTGATCCGTCCCGGCGCTTGGCCCACAATTAAAATTTTTGAGCTTGGGTCTCCTTGCAATATAGGCTTTGGGCCAAGTGGGAGATCTTCGCAGGTCGTGCAATTTCTAACTGAACGAATGAGTTCACGCAGGTCCTCATCAGACGGTTGAGAAATTGTCACAAAGACCTCCTAGAGCGACCTCCCTATAGACTTATCACAACACAGACTGTGCGCCAATGACAAGTACTGCAAGCCATGACAGAAGGTAAACAGGTGTGCGCAAATACGGAATACCTGCGATGTACACAATCGCATGAACGACGCGAGCAAAGAAAAAGATCATGGCCCACTGAGCCACAACAGGAACGATAGCGGCGTCTGATTTGGCAAAATAAGCGGCCGCTAAAACAACCGCGATAAAGGCCGGCATCGTTTCTACCATGTTGAGGTGCGCGCGCTGCGCCCTTTGCGCCCATAATGGCGGCTCGGGTTGTTTGGCGGGAAAGCCTTCAGGGTAGTTGTTTAAAAATGTGGGCAGTCCCCACGTAAAAAGCCTTGCTAGAATATAAGGCGTCCAAAGTAAAATGGTAAGAAGGCCGCTAAGCGCTAAATAGTAAAATGCAGTGTCCATGATGTCCCCTAAGTAAGTATAGTTCTAAACGAATTAGATTTAATTCGTTAGGGCCAGTTGCTCACCAGAGTGGTCATTTATCAAGCCATTGATTTTAATGTGACATCATCTGCAAAGAAAAAGAGACAATATGCAAAATTACGTCATAGTTTGGCGATATTTAGACGGAGAAACGTCGAACCGGTCCTTGAATGCACGTGTAAAGGCTGCGGGAGACCGATACCCCGATAGTTTCGCAATTTCTTCAATGCTGTGATTTGAATCATGAAGTCTCGCCAGCGCCTTTTGCATACGCCATTCTGAAAGATAGGTCATCGGCCCCATATCTAAGAGCTCACGAAACCTTTTTGCAAATCGACTGCGCGACATACCGACTTCTGACGCAAGGCTATCAACTGACCAAGGAAAAGACGGGCTCGCATGAATTAACCCTAAAGAGCGTCCGATT
>CALLME010000222.1 GCA_938007945.1 uncultured Caulobacterales bacterium | reverse complement strand
GTGTCAAATGCGACGCTCCACAATGAAGACGAAATTGAGCGACTTGGCGTCAAGCCAGGTGACATGGTTGAGATACAGCGCGCAGGGGATGTCATCCCGCAAGTGCTCCGCGTGGTCAAAGACGGCGGCGGGGAGGGCTTCCAATTTCCAAAAACATGCCCAGTGTGTGGGGAGTTGGCTATCCGTGGATTAGACGAAAAAACTGGGCAACTTGAAGCTAAACGACGGTGTCAAAACAATCTTGGTTGTCCGAAGCAAGTTTTAGAAGGTTTAAAGCATTTCGTATCTCGCAAAGCATTCAATATCGAAGGCGTTGGTGAAAAGCAATTAGAGCAATTCTTGAAGTGGGGCATAGTTTCTGAACCTGCAGATTTGTTTAGTTTAGAGGAAAAAAATTACGGAGATATACTTGGGACTAAGGACGGCTGGGGAGATACAAGCATAAGAAATTTATTTTCGTCTATAAACGAACGTAGAGAAATTGATTTTTCCAAATTTCTTTTTGCGCTTGGAATTCCAAGTATCGGAGAAACAGTTTCAGAATCAATCGCCGAAAAGTTTAAAGATTGGCCTTTTCTCAAATCTGCTATTGAGGTTAAATCTAATGAACTGAAAATGCTTTGGGGCAAACATCAAAGCAGGATGGAGGCTTTCAATATAAACCATAATGATGATTTTATACACACTATAGAAAACTATCGTAACATCAATGCCTTAGAATTATCTCTTTGGGAAGATTTGCAAAGTATCCCTGGCATTGGAGGGCAAATTATTCGTCTTGGCTTAAGAAAGTTTGCACAAGAATCTTCCTTAGGAGTTTCAAGGTCACCGACATATTTAGTGGAAAAAGTATTTAGCCAACGCTTCAAGAATACAAAAAACTATCCCGATAAATTTAAGCAAGTCCTAAAAGCATTTGGCAGTTGGAAAAATGCGGTTATCAGAACTGAAGGTGCTTTCGCTGAGCTTGAACAATTTTGGTTCGAACGAGTAGGGTATAAATCAAATAACTTTTTAGCAGAGTGGCATATTATTTCCCGAGAAACTGAAGCAACCATTCTCGCATCAAATAAAATATGTCGAAATTTAGTGGACATTCCGACAATTGGCTCCGTTGTGGGAATGGCCTTAATCAGTTATTGTTCGATGCCTCATAACGTAGAACTCGTTGAGCATATTCTAGCATCAGATGTTAAAACTCGAAAAAACACAAAATACCTAGATGTCGATAAATCTTCTCCAGTATTTGGAAAGCGTGTCGTTTTTACAGGGAAATTAATTAACTTTACTAGATCAGAAGCTGAACAGGCCGCAAGAATTCTGGGCGCTAACACTTCATCAAGTGTCTCTGCCAAAACCGATTATCTTGTGGCTGGGCCTGGCGCGGGGAGCAAGCTTAAGAAAGCGACGGAGCTGGGCGTGAAAACTCTGACCGAAGATGAGTGGCTTGAGTTGATTGGGTGATATTTAGCTTCATCCGCACCGACGGCCTGGCTGAGGAGCGTTTAGCGCGTCTCAAAGGAGTGGTGGATTATCGAACAATCCTTCGAGACAGGCGCTTCGCGCCTTCCTCGGGATGAGGACAAAATCTGCAAATCAGACTCTTAACCCTACTTCGCGGTCAGCTTTATCAACCTGCCTTCGTCGCCATCCTCTAACACATAAATTGCGCCATCTGGGCCTTGCTCGACTTCGCGGATGCGGTTTCCCCATTCATAGCGCGCAGCTTCATTGGCGGTGACGCCTTTGCGAGAGCCTTCTTTGGGGTCTTGAAACTCGACGCGGATGACAGCAGCCGATGAGAGCCCGCCGATAAAGGCGTTTCCTTTCCAATCTGAAAATTCTGATCCTGTGTAGAACATTAGCCCACCAGGGGAAATTGCGGGCACCCAAGCCACTTCGGGGGCTTCGTATATTGGAATATCCGCATGATCAGGGATATCGACACCGCTATAGTGTTTACCTTCGGATACAACGGGGTAGCCGTAATTTTTAGAGCGCTCAATCAGGTTAAGCTCGTCGCCGTCACGCGGGCCCATTTCCTGCATCCAAAGACGGCCTTTGGGATCAAAGGCGATACCAAGCGGATTGCGGTGACCAAGCGTCCAGATTTGATCGGAGACACTGCCGTCACCGACATAAAACGGATTGTCTTTTGGCGCGGTGCCGTCCTGATTAATGCGGATAGATTTGCCGAGGTTCATATCCATATTTTGGGCCGGCGTGAACTTCTGGCGCTCACCAGAGCTGATGAAAAGGTGGCCATCTGGTGAGATGACGAGGCGATGACCATAATGACCATTGCCCGTGACCTTCGGGCTTTGGGTCCAAACGCGCTCGCGATTGCTTATCTTGCCTGTTGTCGCGCCGAGGGTCAGCTTTGCGCGCTCTACCACGGCGCCGGAGAGTCGATTGTTATCCGCGTCACGCTCGACATAGCTCAGGAAGAATGTGCCGTTCTTTGCGAAATCAGGGTGAACAATAATGTCGCCAAGTCCGCCTTGACCGCGTGCCGTGACCGCAGGGACTCCAGAGATTTTGCCAGCCTTGCTCCCGTCTTTTTTTAGCAGCCAAATTTCGCCTGTTTTTTCTGTCACAAGCGCACGTCCATCGGGGAGGAATGTCATCGCCCATGCCGCCTCAAATTCGGCGAGCGGTGTTGCGTTGATTGTCAGACCGTCCGTGCCTTTGACGTCAAAACTATTCATATCTGTATCTGCAAAAGCAGGGGAGGCGAGTGAAAGGGCAAGCAATGAAATGGCAAAACGGCGCATAATATTCTCCTAGAATTTTCAGTCTTATATCTCTTACGCGTCAGCTTTGCGAGAGTTCAAAAACTTCGTGCTGATAACAAAGTTGTTAGAGGCGACTTTTGCGGCGCTCATGCGTATGAAGGCTTATGAAAGATGTTCTGAAAATCACAAATAGGGTCGCAATCCCGATTGGCGAGATTGAATTTACGGCTATCCGTGCGCAAGGACCAGGCGGGCAGGCCGTGAATAAGACTAGCAGCGCCGTGCATCTGCGTTTTGATTTTCAAAATAGCGAGGCCCTGAATGCGGCGCAGAAAGAGCGTATCGCGGCCTTTCGCAATAGCCATATCACCGATTCTGGGCTAATTGTTATCAAAGCCCAAAACCACCGTGTGCAGGCGCGCAACCGCGAAGACGGACTGAAACGCCTAAAGGAGATTATCGCGGGGGCACTCTACATCGCACCCAAACGCCGCCCGACCCGCCCGACATGGGGGGCAACAAAGCGGCGTCTTAAAAAGAAAAACGAACGCGGCGAAACGAAGAAACTTCGCGGTAAAGTTCGCCGGATTGATGATTAGATGACGTAGCTTGGATCTGTAATCGCAAGAAATGCCCGCTTTGTATTCAAGTCTGCATCATAAAGCAGCGGATAGTTCGGGCGATTGACCGGAAAGGCGTTAAGCCAAGAATCGCTGTCCTTAAGTCCCCATAGCGTCACAGACGTCAAATTGCTACGCGTCACAAACCCGTCGAAAAGAGCACGGTATTTGGTGGCTTGTTCGCGGGCGCGGGCTTCGGGCAGCGTGTTACCAACGCTGGCTTGGCAATTCGTCCCACCGTTAAAACACTCGACAGGATCACTATAAATTGAGATATCCAACTCTGTGATATGGTTCTCAAGCCCTGCAAACATATTGGTGAAGGCATCTAGTCCTGCAAGCACGTCTGCGGCGGAAGTGGATTGTTGAATATGGGCTTGGTGGCCGACACCATCTAGCGGGATACCGCGCGCAATGAGGTCTTCGACAACGCTCACAAGGCGTGCCCGCTTGCCAGCAAGTTCCGTGTTGTAGTCATTGATAAAAAGCTTCACATCAGGGTCAGCGGCGCGGGCGGCTTCAAATGCCCAGTCGATATAGTCGGGACCGCCAGCAGCTTGGAACCAATTACTGTCGCGGTAAGGCGCTGTGCTTCCGTCATCATCGCTAATGACCTCATTGACCACATCCCAGGCATAAATTTTGCCTCTGAAATGAGTGACCACATCTGTAATATATTTCTGTAAACGCGCTTTGATTTCGTCGCGCGTGCCTTCGAAAAAATAAGCAGGGGTGGCGCGGTGCCAAAGCAGCGTATGTCCGCGCACTTGCAAACCGTTGGTCTGCGCAAAGGAAACAAGCGCGTCGGCCTCTTCAAAGGTGTAATTTCCTTCTGTCGGCGCGAGGGCCTCTGGTTTCATGACGTTCTCAGCTGTCAGCGAGCTAAACTGTTTTGCGAGGACATCAGAGTCATCTGTGCTTCCGATTTGCGCGGGACCAACTGCTGCGCCAACGACAAAATTATTTCTGAATGTGTCGCGCAAAAGTCCGTCAACGGGTGTCTCTGTCGTTGGCGGCGGTGTTGGCGGAACAGGTGGGGGAGGTGGTGTTCCACCCGAGGGAGGAGGCGTTGATGAACTACTGCCCCCGCCGCATGCAGAGAACATGGCAAGCCCCGCGGCCCCCGTCAAAAGTTTCAGACGGTCACGATAGCTCACAGCTGTAGTTTGGTTTTTCATATTGTTTCCCTTGTGCAATTTTTATAAACTGCTGCTCTGCGGCCGCTTTGTGAGAGACAATATGACAGCGTTGTCAATTGTAAAGAGGAAGTGAAAAAATATGCAGGCTTTCAAGCGCATATTCCCACTTGAACCTGCCAGGCAATTCCGCTAGTTAGCGCGCAACTAACGGCGACTCCTGTGGATAAGGGGTCGTTCCTGCATTAATCCGATGCACTCATGTCTTAACTTAGGAGGCCCCGATGGCTGTCCCAAAGAGTAAAATTTCGAACTCACGCCGTGGCATGCGCCGCGCGCATGACCGTCTGTCTGCTGTAAACTATGTTGAAGATGGACAAAGCGGTGAACTTCGCCGTCAACACCACATCGACCTGAAAACAGGTATGTATCGTGGTCGTCAGGTGCTCGCACCCAAAAATTAGATAACTCGACCAATCGGAGGCTCATATGGTTGAAATTGATAGCATTTTCGCCAGGGAGATACTCGATAGTCGGGGTAATCCTACCCTTGAAGTAGACGTGACGCTCGCTGATGGCGGGTTTGGTCGCGCAGCTGTGCCGAGCGGTGCATCAACGGGCAAGCACGAAGCTGTTGAGCTGCGTGACGGCGACAAAAAACGCTATGGCGGCAAAGGCGTGCTGAAAGCCGTCATGAACGTTAATACGGAAATCGCCGATACGCTCTACGGCCTTGATGCTGAGAATCAGCGCGGCATTGACCAAATCCTTATTGATCTCGACGGAACGCCAAACAAAGCGCGTCTCGGCGCGAATGCTATGCTTGGCGTATCGCTTGCGCTCGCGAAAGCTGTTTCTAATAGCCAAGGCGTGCCGCTCTACCGCTATGTCGGTGGATCAAATGCTTACACTTTGCCTGTGCCGATGATGAACATCATTAATGGCGGTGAACATGCCGATAACCCGATCGATGTCCAAGAATTTATGGTTATGCCAGTGGGCGCAGACACCTTCAGCCAAGCGCTTCAGATGGGCGCGGAAATTTTCCACGCACTGAAAGCCAAGCTTAAAGCCGATGGTCACAACACAAATGTTGGCGATGAAGGCGGTTTTGCACCAAATCTCGACGGCTCAGAAGTCGCACTAGAATATATTATGAGCGCTATCAAAGCAGCAGGCTATACGCCGGGCGAAGATGTTTATCTCGCAATGGACGTCGCCTCGACCGAGTTTTTCGTGAACGGTAAATATGAGCTGAAAGGGGAGGGCAAGTCCCTGACACCAGAGCAGTTTGTTGATTACCTCGAAGACCTGTTCAACAAATTCCCTATTATATCTATCGAAGACGGCATGGCTGAGGATGATTGGGACGGTTGGGCGACGCTCACAGACCGTATTGGGCATAAGTGCCAGCTTGTGGGTGATGATTTGTTCGTGACAAACCCGAAGCGCCTCGCTGACGGTATAGAGCGCGGCGTGGCCAACTCTATCCTCGTGAAGGTCAATCAGATTGGCACACTTTCCGAGACGCTTGATGCAGTAGACCTCGCGCACCGTGCAGGATTTACATCCGTGATGAGCCACCGCTCAGGCGAGACAGAGGACGCAACAATCGCCGACCTCGCCGTCGCGACGAATTGTGGACAGATCAAGACAGGTTCGCTCGCGCGCTCTGACAGGCTAGCGAAATATAACCAACTTCTGCGTATTGAGGAAGGTCTCGGCGAAATGGCCCATTATGCTGGGCGGAGTGTGTTACCGTAATACTCCACTTGCAAATCA
>CALLME010000221.1 GCA_938007945.1 uncultured Caulobacterales bacterium | reverse complement strand
AAGAACCCTTGCTTCATTTCGACAAAATCAACGTCGAGCATCATAACGACAAACAGGAAGAGCACAGCGACCGCACCGACATATACCATGACGAGGAGTAGCGCGATAAACTCTGCGCCCATCAAGATAAACAGGCCCGCCGCGCTGAAAAATGTCAGGATGAGATACATAACCGAATGAACAGGATTGCGAGCTGCCACGACCATAAAGCCAGCAGCAATCGCCACAAGTGCGAACAAATAAAATGCGATTGTTATAAGCACGATTCTCTCGTCCCCCTATTTCCCCGCCGCTTTAGCGGTAAGGCGCGTCCATGGCTAGATTTTTTGCAATTTCACGCTCCCAGCGATCACCATTCGCGAGTAGCTTATCTTTGTCATAATAAAGCTCTTCGCGGGTCTCTGTCGCAAACTCAAAATTTGGACCTTCAACAATGGCATCCACGGGACACGCCTCTTGGCAAAAGCCGCAATAAATACATTTAACCATGTCGATATCGTAACGCGTTGTGCGGCGTGACCCGTCCTCGCGCGGCTCAGCTTCAATCGTAATAGCTTGCGCTGGGCAAATTGCTTCACAAAGTTTGCAAGCGATGCAGCGCTCTTCCCCGCTTGGGTAACGGCGCAGAGCGTGTTCCCCACGGAAGCGCGGGCTGAGCGGACCTTTTTCAAATGGATAGTTAATCGTCACTTTTGGCGCAAAGAAATATTTCATCGCGAGCCAGAAGGCGGAAACAAATTCCAAAAGGAATGCCGCGCGGAAGACCTGTTTTATACGAGTAAACATAGTGACTAACCTAAAAACACGACGAAAGTAGAGACGAAGACGACAGCTGCGAGGGACGTGGGCAGGAAGACTTTCCAACCGAGGCGCATCAACTGATCATAGCGGTAACGCGGCACTATCGCTTTCACCATGGCAAACATGAAGAAGAGAAAAGCTGTTTTTAAGAAGAACCACAGGAACGGGGGTATAATCGGGTTTTCAAGACCAATATCAATCGGCGCATACCATCCACCAAGGAATAGGATTGTCATCATCGAACACAGGAGCATGATGTTAACATACTCCGCAAAGAAGAACATAAGGAACGGCGTTGAGGAATACTCAACCTGATAACCCGCGACGAGTTCTGATTCCGCTTCGGGAAGGTCAAATGGCGGACGGTTCGTCTCAGCCAAAGCCGAAATAAAGAACAGAACGCCCATGTAAAACATCACAGGAAACAAAAGCAGATTCCAAATACCGTATTCACCGACTGGATTGAGACGGAACATATTCCAATTAAATAACCCGCCTTCTTGCGCCGCGACAATTGCGGTGAGGTTCATAGAGCCTGAGAGGAAAATCACGGTTAGGATAATAAAGCCTATTGAGACTTCGTAAGACACCATTTGCGCCGCAGAGCGCAGCGCGCCCATAAACGGATATTTAGAGTTAGACGCCCAACCGCCGATAATAATACCGTAAACACCCATAGAGCTAATCGCGAGCACGTAAAGCACGCCGATATTGACGTCTGAAATCACCCATCCTGGGGCCACAGGAATAACCGCCCAAGCGAGGAACGCCATAACGAGCGCAAGGACTGGCGCAAGTAAGAACAAAAACTTATCAGAGCCAGCAGGGACAATAATTTCTTTAAAGAAAAATTTCAGCGCGTCTGCAATTGTCTGCAAAAGACCAAAAGCCCCCACAACATTCGGGCCGCGTCGCATCTGTACAGCCGCCCAGATCTTACGGTCTGCGAGAACTAGCGCCGCCACGAGGAGCGCAAGCGGCAAAACGAACATCAACACTTGCGCGAGTTTCCAAAGGAACCACGCGAGTGGTGATAACTCTGACCAAAACGGCGAGGTCGCAGCGATTAATTGCGGATCAAACATCTGTAACATTACTCAGCCGCCTCTTTGCTCGCGTTCAATTCGGTAATCACAGCCGCACATTCTGCCATGACTTCTGACGCGCGCGCGATAGGGTTGGTGAAGTAGAATTCGCTGACTGCGTTCTTAAACGGTGCCGCTGACGGCTTGCCGCTCTCGCCAAGTGCTGACAGATCAAGCGTCAAACCTTCTGGTGCATGATCAAGCCCTGCAAAGCTCGGATGGTCTTCAAAGAGTTTCGTGCGTAGCGCATCCAAACTGTCATAAGGCAGCACACGGTCAAGATGACCTGAGAGTGCGCGAACAATCGCCCAATCTTCTTTGGCTTCCCCTTTTGGTGCGACGGCCGCCATACCCATTTGGACACGACCTTCGGTATTCACATAAAGACCATCTTTTTCAGTATACGCCGCAGACGGCAGGATGATGTCCGCGACATGCGCGCCTTTATCACCGTGGCTGCCTTGGTATATCACGAAAGCATCCTTTAGACCCGATGTATCAAGCTCATCCGCGCCGAGAAGATAAACCGTTTTAATTTCGCCTGACGCCGCGCCCGCTAAAATCTCTTTTGTGCCTTTAGCACCGTCAGCAGGCAGGAAGCCCATATCAAGTCCTGCCACACGAGCCGCCGCAGTGTGGAGGACGTTAAAGCCGTTCCAACCCTCGCGCACGAGATTGAATGTCTTCGCCATATCAGCAATCAACTTCAACA
>CALLME010000220.1 GCA_938007945.1 uncultured Caulobacterales bacterium | reverse complement strand
CGATCTGTCTTCACAGTGGGATATCTCTGATCACTTCCAGATTTCTGGCGGTATCATCAATGTCTTTGACGTTGATCCACCAGTGCTCGGCGATTGCTGTTCAGAGCAAGCCAACACTTACCCAGCGACATACAACCCATTTGGTCGTAAGTTCTTCGTTGGCGGTAAGATGCGCTTCTAGTCCAAACGGACATTTAAAATTAGAAAAGGCGGGTTTTCGAACCCGCCTTTTTTGTTGCGCCTGTCACCCTTGCGTTTGCTTCGAGCAATCCCGTGCAAGGGTGACGGTAACCGGATTTGAAAAGCGGGGTTTTCTCCGCCCTGTAAAGCTATGTCATGATGACCAAGTTCCTGCGGCTTGGGACAGGTAAGACGTTACTTATTGGGTCGTAGGACGATAGGTTGAGCGAGATATTTAACGACTACCTCGCTTGTCATACAGTGGAGCTATTCCGCAGGCGATTGCATTCAGGCATCTTGTTTTGACGCCCGTGACTCTCTCGCTCGGTTATTAAATATGGCCGCTGGTTAAGCTATCGCCGCGTGGGTTTTCCCGCGTAAAACAAAACATATTTGGTATCCATCGCGGTACGACCCACGCGGACGTCCTCCTTCTGCCAAACTCAATCTTTTACGGCTGTGCTACCTGTGCCAGCTGAAGCTTACCCTTGTCTGGAAGTCAATTGATCCATGCCTCGAAATTTCGATAAAACACCCGAGAGTTTGACGGGCACCTTAAAAGCGCTTCGCGTTGAAATTGAGCGGGAGAAGCTTCGTCTTTTAAAGGCGAAAACGGCGGCTCTGCCCCCGCCGCCAGAGATCCGAAGAAAGACATTGGACGAACGTCTCAAGGATTTTGCGCCAACGCCAGAGGAATTAGTAGAGCTAAGACGAGATTTGGCAAAGAGTACAGCGCAAATGGCGTTAAATGATGTCAGCTATCTTAAAGAGATGCTCGTGCATCGCCGTGAGCATGAATGTGACGATATCGAGTTGCTTGAAACAGAACTTAGGAAACACTATGCGGCGCGAACCAAGCGGGAAGAGGAGGGGCGTCGCGCATATGACGATTGCCATTTTACGGGGGAGGAGATCTTGTCGCAAATGAGAAAAGGCGGCACTCAAAGCGCCGCCTGATAAAGTTAAGTCTTGGCTTTAACTATCTCGCCCTACTTAATCTCGCCAATATCGGCGCTGAGCTGCGCTTCACCTTTGGCCATAGCGTCGGCTTGAGCGCGCGCTTCAATGAGAGCTTGCACTTCGGGGAGGGCGGTGATTTCGCGCAAAGCGCTGATTTCTTTGCTCGCCTCTGCGGTCACATTAAATAGCTCTTCAAACTGCTCAGAGCGGGACTTGGGACGCGGGAATTTACGCAGATTAATTTTGGCATCTGGGTCGATATCGCCAAGCTCTCGCGCGACCTCAATGGCTTTCATAATGCCCCCCAGTTCGTCTACAAGGCCAATCTCTTTGGCTTGTTCGCCTGTCCAGACGCGCCCTTTTGCAATCTCGCGGACACGCTCGATGGGAAGGTTGCGACCCTCAGCGACAAGGGTTGTGAAGTCGATATAGATGTCTTCCATCTGCTCGGTAAAGGCTTGGCGTTGGGCTTGCGTCCACGGCTCATCACCCGAATAGGCGTTGACATATTCGCCGCCAATATTGATGCCTTCGACGTTATATCCGACGCGGGCGAAAGTGTCTTCAAGCGCGACCTTACCGCCGAGCACACCGATGGAGCCCGTAATCGTGGTCGGCATAGCGACAATGCTATCGGCATTAGCCGCGACGTAATATCCGCCAGAGGCCGCATATTGGCCCATGCTGATAACGATAGGCTTGTCAGCGGCCTTGGCGATTTCGACCGCGTTATGGATTTGATCCGACGCAGTCGCCGATCCGCCAGGAGAGCTGACGCGGAAGACAATGGCTTTGACCTTCTTGTCCTCTGCTGCTTTGATGAAGGCCTTGGACAATGTATCGCCGCCCATAGAGAGGCCATTTGCAAACGGGTTGCTGCCGTCTTGGCTCTGACCCATGGTCACGCCGCCTTGGCCGCCAATAAAGGCAATCACGTCCCCGGTCACAGAAACGCCTGTACCGTATTTCTTCACAGATAGGAGTTTTGCATCTTTACTGCCCGCTTTTTCTTTTGCCGCCTTTTCAGCGTCAATATAATGACCGAGCTTGTCAATGAGGCGCATCTCATAGGCCGTTTCTGCAGAAAGTGGGGCTTTGTTCAGGCGTTCTTTAACCTCGGCGGCTGTCAGGCCACGGTCTGTCGCAATATGATTGATAGAGGTGTCATAGATAGAGGTCAGAAAGCTTGTCGTCGCCTCGCGGTGGGCATCAGTAAAATCCGATTGCGTGTAGACATTAGCGGCGTTTTTATACTCATAAAACTGAGCAAATTCGGGCTTGGCATCATATTTCTCCATGACACCGCCTAGAAAGCCCGTTTCAGAACTGAGGCCTGTCGAGGCAAAACCTGTCGTATCTTGCTGCCAAATCTCATCGGCGGCAGTGACGGCCATATAAGGAATGATAGATGTGGCTTCAAAACCTTGACTGTGCGCGATGATGAATTTGCCGCTCTCTTTAAAGTCAAGCATAGCGAGGCGGAGCTCTTCTGCGCTGGCGGGGACCATGCCGTAGCCTGTGCGGATAAGGAGCCCTTTTATGTTGTCGTCTGATTTTGCGCGGTGCAGGGCACGGACTGTATCAACCACGGACGCTGGATTGTCGCCAAACAGGCTCGGCGCGCCACTATGGTCTTGAAACGAGCCGCGCAGGTCAAGCGTCAGGACTGTATGCGAAGAGGCGCTGTCTTTATTGGCGCTCGCCGCACCGCCTGCCGCCGCACCTATTCCGATAAGGAGAAGGAAGAGTATAAAGAAGAATAAAAACCCACCAATAATAACGGCAAGCAGGGTGATGAAAAACTGACGCATATTTATGTCCTTTAATATGAGACGGGACCCAAGCCCAATCTTATTGTTTATCAGTAAACATCAAAACGAGGCGTTTGAAAAGAGATTTCTCGATTATCGATAAATTTAGCGCTGATCTGTTACTGAATTTTGCAAAAACTTAAGAGGTGAGAGGAAGTTATGGTTAATATTCACAGGCAATATGACGCCGCATCCTAGTTTTTTGCGGTTTTAAAACAGCTATTGCGGTATATTCAGTACGAAAAAACATTCCAAATAGGTCAAATGCTGAGTCGTATTTTGCAGGAAGAGAGGCGCACAATTGAGAGCTGAGAAATCTGATATTTTGCCGTTGCAATCTCTAAATATAGGCGTTATGACGCCGCTTCACTCGCAATTGCGGTGCATATGCTGGGGTGTGGCCAAGTGGTAAGGCAACGGTTTTTGGTATCGTCATTCGGAGGTTCGATCCCTCCCACCCCAGCCACGCGCACTGCCTACACTCTCCCCGTTCCGATTGAAAAAATTAACAAAATCTTAAAAAAATACCCATTTTGTTACTAAGTAACGATTGATTAACGGCTCGTTTACGTCTAGCGTCAGGCAACAATGAAGAGCGTGCACCAATGCGCGCCGAGATTTTGGAGGACGTGACTGGTGACTACACACAGTACCGTAACGACTATTTTTAAGGGTGGGCTGTTGACGACCACCCTCTGCGCATTGGCAATACCTGCTTTTGCGCAATCCACATCGGCAGAAGATCAATATGCGAGTGTGTTGCAATCTATCGAGAATGCAAAACTCACAATTGCTCAAAAAGAGGCTTATGTCGCGACGCAGGAGCGCCGCATTGCGAGCCTGCAGCAACAGATTAAAGACAGTGCCGCGACAATCAAAACCGTTGAGCCTATGCTCAATAAAATGGTCACAGCCATTGAAGGTGAGATTAATAAGGACATCCCCTTCCTAGAAGGTGTGCGATATCCGCGCCTTGAAAAGCTTAAAGCTGATGTCGCTGATGCCACGCGATCGCCCGGCGAAAAAATGCGCAGCGCGCTTTTAATTTACGATATTGAAGTGGGCTACGGCCAATCGCTTGACGCTTATGGCGGTCAGAACCCAATTAATCCAGGCACACGTTACGCGGCTTGCGAGGCTGATACGGCTTCAGCCGCTTGCGCCCTCTCAAAAGAGCAAAATAATAAAATCGCGGCCGGGGCGACGCTCCGAGATTTGCGTAATGAGATTTTTGACGGCAGCTACCTTCGCTATGGTCGCTTGGCGCTCGCCTATCAGCAATTCGACGGCTCTGTGACGCTGCGTTACGATCCAATGACGAAAGAGTGGGTTGAGCTTAATACGAGCCAAGCTCTCGAGGTTGAACGCGGCCTGCGCACGGCGCGCGGCGAAGCTGCGCCGAATGTCGTCAACGCACCTGTTTACGTCAGTAATTAGACGGTTCGCCGTTTCGTTCGTGTCTCTCAGGCGCGGGCTTCACAAGATTTTGCAGGCCGTATGGGTTGCAAATGAGGCGGAATTCCCCGCCACCCATACGTTCCACATAATGTGGGCAAAACAACGATGAAAACAAAACTTGGAAGGAAACCATGTCGAACTTTTCAATAACCAAGCATATCTTGCTCGCAAGTGCGACGGTCATGGCTTTTGCTGTTCCCGCGCATGCGCAACTCGATAGTGCCCTTAGTGCCGCAAAATCTTCTACGGCTGCCAGCGCAGCCTCTCAGCAACGTGTTGAGCAGATGGATGATGATGCGGATTCGATGATCCGTGAATATCGCGCGGTTCTTCAGCAAAAAGACAATATCGCGCTTTTCGTTGATCAACAGGACATCTATTTGCAGTCACAAAAGGCTGAAATTGAGTCCCTGAACCGTCAGCTCGGCACTGTTGAGCAAATTAAGCAAGGCATGTCGCCAATGATGCTTAAAATGGCGGCCGCGCTAGAGGATAGCGTCAATGCTGACCTGCCTTTCCGCATCGCGGAGCGTAAAGCCCGTATTCAGCGCATTAAGAATGTTTTGGCTGACCCGGAAATCTCACCTGCGGAGCAATACCGCCAAGTGCTAAACGGATTTAAGATTGAGGTCACATATGGCCAAGGTCTAGATAGCTATGAAGGTGCACACCCGACACGTTCGGGTAACGTTGTGAACTTCCTGCGTTTTGGTCGCACGGCGCTTCTCTATATCTCAAAAGATGAGACAGAAATCGCCCGTTACAACAATGACACGAAAACTTGGGATGTTCTTAGCGATGGCGACTCTATTGCCCTTCGTAAAGCCATTCGGATTGCCAAAGGCGAAGCAGCGCCTGACTTGGTCTTCGCGCCAGTTGTTGTCGGAAATTAGGGGTTACAATCATGGATATTAAAATGAAATTCTTTACAAAAACGACGGCGGCCCTCGTGGGTTCAGCAGTCATGTTGTCTGCTATGCCAGCCAGCGCCCAAATCAGCTCAGTCGGTCAGCTTCTTGACAAGGTTCGTCAGGACAGCGCGAAAACAGCGGCGGAAAACCGTGAGCGCGAAGCAAAATTCGCAGCGCGTAAAAATCAGCAATCTGCACTTTTATCAACAGCGCGCGGCGAGCTTGCCACGCTTGAGCGTAAAGCGAACTCTGTGCAAAGCACATTTGACGCCAACCAAAACCGTATTACACGCCTTGAAGGTGAGTTGAAAAATGCGCAGGGTGATTTCGGTGAAGTGTTTGGTCTTGCGCGCGCTAAAGCGGGTGAGTTTAAAGCCATTCTCGATAACTCTCTTATCACGGCCGAGTACCCAACGCGTACAGCGGTTTTGGAAGAAGTGTCTGAGTCAAAAGCGCTGCCAAATACAGATCAGCTTAATGCAATTTGGCAAACAATGCTTGGCGAAATCCAAGCGCAGCGCCAAGTGACAACATTTGAAGCGCCCGTTGCCAATGTGGATGACGGTGCGATGCAAAGTGTGACGCGCGTGGGTCCATTTGTGGCCTTCACGAAGAGCGGTGGCAACTTCCTCGCTTATAATCCGCCTTCAAGTGAAGACGGTGAAGCGGAAAGCCTGCTTCTATCTAAGCTGCCAAAGCAGCCGACTGAAAAATCAGTTACAAGTGCCGCGTCTAAAGTTGCAGGCGCAGCGCCGGGTACGCTTGTTTATGCGCCAGTTGACCCTACACGTGGCGGCCTACTTAAGTCATTTGAACGTGTCCCAACACGCGAAGAGCGCGTCGGTAACCCGTTCAAATTTGATGGCGGTTACGGTGGTAACATCGGTGTCATGATTTGGTGGCTCCTCATTTTGGGTGCCGTGTTTGGTGTCCTAAACTTCCTACGCTTGCTGATGACTTACTTTGGCGTGAACGCGCAAAAGCGTAAGGCTCAGGCGTCTAAATCTAACCCACTTGGTCGTATTATGATGGCCTATGACGAAAGCCGTAACAAAGATGGTGACACAGTTGAGCTTAAGCTTGACGAAGCTATCTTGCGTGAATCACCTCGTCTTGAAATGGGTCTTGTGCTTCTCAAGCTTGGCGCTGGTATTGCACCGCTCCTTGGTCTCTTGGGTACGGTTACAGGTATGATTAAGACCTTCCAAGCCATGATGATCTACGGAACAGGTGATCCACAATTGATGGCCGGCGGTATTTCAGAAGCGCTTGTGACAACAATGATGGGTCTGATTGCGGCTATCCCGCTCCTTATCCTGCACAGCATCTGTTCGTCGCTTGCTCGGAGTGTTCAAAGCACACTCGAAGAGCAGTCTGCCGGTATCGTGGCGCGCCACGTCGAAGCCCGCGGCGGCGTCTAGGTCGAAAATTTAGGGGTGCGGCCTGCGCCGCATCCCTACAATTTTCAACCCGAATTAACAGGAGTAAAACTAGATGGAATATCTAAATCCTATCAATGCGGTGAATGGCCTTCAGACCTTGATGCAACAAGGTGGGTTCGTGATTTTAGCCATTATGATTTTGGCCTTCGTCATGTTTTCATTCATTATGGAACGCCTCGCCTATTATCTCATGGCTCATCGCGGCACAGTAAGCCGCTTGCGCAATGAGTGGGAATCACGTGAAGATCATACGAGCTGGCGCGCTTTCGCCATTCGGGATGAATTAATCGGAAATGTGAAGTCAAAGACATCTTCAAATGTCGCGATTATCAAAACACTTGTGGCGATTGCGCCGCTCCTTGGACTGCTCGGTACTGTGACAGGCATGATTTCAGTCTTTGACGTCATGGCTCTGTCAGGATCGTCTAACGCCAGATTGATGGCGGAAGGTGTGTTCCGCGCGACCATTCCAACAATGGCCGGCATGATGGTGGCTGTGGTGGGGCTCTTCTGCTCAACCCTCATCGAGCGCAAAGGCATTCGCGAAACCGCACGGTTCGCTGATAGCCTCAACGACTAGTCAGTCTTAGAAATTAAAGGACATCTCTCATGAGAAGACGCCGTAATAAAAATGCTGATGAAGCCGAAGTCGATATGACACCAATGCTCGACATTGTGTTTATCATGTTGATCTTCTTCATCGTCACCGCGACATTCCTTGACGAACGTGGTGTTGACCTGACGCAACCGCCGCCGCCGCCCGATGACCAACCCGAATCGCGTCCAAAACCTGCGATTACAATCTATGTCGATAATCAGACAATTTGTTCTGTGGACGGCAATCAAACAGAATGTGACCGTGTGTCTCTCGCGGTGGAGCGTTTGCTCGCGGACAAACCAGGCGCCAACATCATTCTTCGTGTGAACGAAGGGGCGCGCCACGGCATGCTCGTGCGTCTCAAAGATGAGTTTGATGGCAAAGGTCTTGGCACCAAAATCGAAATTATTAGAAATAGCTAGTCAGCTTGATTTTGGCCGCACTGCGTTGGCCATTTGCAAAACTGAACTAAATGTGATAAGGTAACAATATGGCAAGACGTAGTCGCACAGTCGTACAAGAAGAAGATGCAGAGCTAAACATGACGCCCATGCTTGACGTGGTTTTCATTCTGCTGATTTTCTTCATCGTGACATCCGTATTCGTGAAGACGCCGGGTGTGGATCCCTTCAAGCCTGAGGCTGATACAGCTCAAGACTGGAAGCCTGGTATTTTGATTGCGGTGAACGCACAAAATGAGGTGTGGATTGATAAACGCCCTTACGCTTTGTCAGAAGTCCGGCCGATTATAACGGCCATGCGGGATGAAAATCCCAAGGCTGAGGCGATTATTATCGCCGACAGAGATGCTGAAGTTGGTGTCTCAATGGGCCTTCAGGAGTTGATGCAGGACTTAAACATTTCAACCCGGGTATCGACGAAATAGTTGCTACCAAATTTCAGGCTGACACCTCCGCCGTGTTCAGACGAAAGGAACAAAAATGGGAAATATTTTACGTTGGATAATTGGTATTCCGATTGCAGCATTTGTGACGGTGGCCCTGTTTATCTTTATGAAAATACTGATTTCAGGCGACTTTAAGCCACAAGAAAAATCAGAAGCGGCTAACTTTGAGATTAATCCGACCGTAGAAGACATTAAAGTCGTGAAGCGGACGACAAAAATCGACAAAGTCAAAAAGGTGATTACGCCGCCGCCGCCGCCGCAAATTGAGCGTCAGCAAGCGGCCAAGCCTCAAGAGGCCATTGCCTCTCTCGAAGGCGCAATCCCTGAGTTTGAGCCACCGAAAATCGACCGTCAGAATTTTAAAATTCAGGTGTCTGATCGTGACGCGCAGCCGCTCGTGCGTATCCCGCCAATTATGCCGCCACGTGCGGAGAAGTCGGGTCACTGTAATGTTAAGTTCGATGTGAGCCCAGAAGGTCAGCCTTTTAATGTGAGCGCAACTTATTGCACACAAAGTTTGTTCAGCCGTGCCTCTATTAAGTCGGTAGAAAAGTGGAAGTATAATCCAAAGATTGTGGATGGACGTTCTGTGTCACGTTCTGGCGTGGAATCAAAAATTACCTTCCGCCTGACAGATGAACGCGGGAAGATTATTCCTGAATAGGACGGGTGTGATGTGGTTGCGTTTATTCGCGCTCACATCATCCTGTCGCCTCTAAATTATTGCGCCTGCAAATTTGCGGGTGCCCTCAACGATAGCCCCACAATATAATTTGTGCGCGGTCCAATGCCTTAATCACAGGCCCATAAGTCGGGAGCTTTTATGACCCAATTATTTCCAACTCTGAAATCTGCGCTGCTCAGCGCGTCCCTCGTCCTTGGGGTGGCTTCGACTGTCAGCGTGCTCACAGCAGCACCTGCAATGGCACAAGAAGAAGGTCGTCAATTTGGCGCGAAAGCAGGTCAAGTCGTCAATGATGCTTTGCAGTTCATCAACTCAAACCAGCACAGCGCTGCAATTGGCAAACTTAATGAGGCGCTCGCAATCCCAGATTTGAACTCTTATGAGCGTTCGACCGTTTACCAAATGATGGGGGCCTCTTATTACGAGACAAATAATTATGGTCAGGCGATTAGCTCGTTTGAAAACGCGATTAATGCAGGCGGCTTATTGCCAAACGAATCTGACGCGCTTCGCGTTAATATCGCGCAGCTATTAATTGCCAATGGCTCCTATGCGCAGGGCGCGCAAATGCTTGAGAATTATCTCAACCGCGGCGGTCAACAAAAGCCGCAATATACGGAAATGCTTGTCCAGGCTTGGGTGCAATCTGACAATTATTCCAAAGCCCTGCCTTGGGCGGAGAAATGGTTTAACGCCTCCAGCCCGAAAGAGCGTAAGCACTTTGACCTTCTGAACTTTCTTTATAACAATTT
>CALLME010000219.1 GCA_938007945.1 uncultured Caulobacterales bacterium | reverse complement strand
CTCCCCAAAGGTCTTGATCTCAATGACCCCGCGATTCAGGACGCCATCAAAGCAAAGGAGGCCGCCGATCAGGCACTCGTTGATGCTGTCCTCAAAGCTAAAACGGACGCCGAAGCAGAAGCTGCGCCATTAGACGACGGCGATAGCGGTCTCGCCGCACCAAGCTTTATCCCCACAAGTGCTGAAGATGCCAAAGTCATGGCGCAGAAAGTCCTCAACAAAGTCATTGGCTGGCTGACAAGCCCGTCATTCCTTGCACAGATCGCTGCGATTGTGCTTGTCTGGTTTTTAGCGCCTCTACTGACAAAAATGACGACAAAGCGCGTCTTTTTATTTCGTGACCCGCCCGCACAAGACGCCAAATTACGCATGGTCCGCGATTATCTTTACCGCTCACGCGACTTCCTTCGCGCGGTCTGGCAAGTTGCCCTCTTGGCTCTTTTTGCCGTAATCTTAAAAGCCGTGCCAAGTCTGGGTCAAGATTGGCTCGTTAAAATCGCGCAAGGTCTCGCTGTTGTATTCCTACTCTACAGCGTGATCAAAACCTTCATAACAAATGAAATGGTTCAAAAACTCGCGACTTGGATTTTAATTCCACTCGCGCTTCTGATGGTTTTTGGATTTTACGACGACCTTGTTAGTTGGCTTAAAAGCATAAAGCTGGGCCAAGGTGAAAACGCGCTTTCCGCTATGACGCTTGTCATGCTCGCGATTTTTGGAGCTGTATTTTTTAAGCTCGCAACTTATTCAAACTCCAAAGGCCAAGACGCTATTCGCGCTCAGGACGGCCTTGATGTCACCACACGCGAAGTTATCGCAAAGATTTTCCAGATGGTTGTGTTCACCGCAGCCGTGATGATGGCTTTTGCCGCAGCGGGCATCCCCCTTGGGGGCCTTGTGGTAATATTCTCGGCCTTATCCCTCGGGATTGGTCTTGGCTTGCAACCTATCGCCGCTAACTTTGTCTCAGGCATGATTATCCTTTTCGACCGTTCGGTTAAAGTCGGGGATTTCATTATGGTGGAAGACGAAAAATTTGGACGCGTTAGCGCTATTAACATGCGCTCGACAACTGTTGCGACAGCTGACGGAAAAGATATTATTGTCCCGAATACGCAATTCACAGAAGGAGCTTATGAGAATTGGACCCATGATAGTCCCTTGCAGCGATATGAAGTCGACTTTTATGTCTCCTACAGTACGGACCTAGAGGCGCTCGTCCCTCTTATCCGTGACGCCATATTAGCGCATCCCGACTTCCTTAGCGAACCTGACCTGCCAAGCGTAGAATTTAGAAGGTTTCAAGATAGCGGCATACATATGTGCGTAGAGTTTTGGTGTATGGGCGTTGACGACGGGCCAAATAAATTCACAAGTGATGCAGGCTTCATTGTCTGGCGCACACTCAAAGACAATAATATCGAGATACCCTTCCCTCAGCGTGTTATTCATAATGCAGCAGCTCTTAGCAAGCCCGTCAAAGCCAAAACTAAATAATAGCCTAGTTCGAAAAACGATTTATTTGCAGTTATTGCGGTAAGCGGCGCGAAGTTCAGCTTGGCGTTTACGATCTTTGTCCGACATATCTAGAACATTCAAAGCGTCACGATTTTCGCGATCATTGCGGGTGCGGTAAAGCCCTGTCTCTGGCGTCTGGCTGAGGGCGGCCAAGTTCTCAGCCGCCATAAGCTGCTTTAAATCATTACACGCAACACTGGCAAAGCGGTCCTCATTAATAGTTTCACAGGCGCCAAGGCCAATTACTGCGATTGATGTAAGAAAGGCTCTGGTCAATATTTTCATTCTTAAGTTTTAACGCGACGTCACAATTGCACAAATTAATTATCGGATAAGCGCGCTTCAATCCAATCGGCATTGCAAATCAGGTGGGGCTTCGTTATCTCAAAGCCAGACTTTTGAGGAATTCATTTGAGACACACCATGGCGAAAACAAAGATATCAGAAAAAGTCACACCGACTTGTCTCATCACAGGCGCGTCTGCGGGAATTGGCGCCGCGATAGCGCGCGAATATGCGGCACGCGGTTGGAACCTTGCCTTGGTCGCGCGTCGTGAAGAGCCTATGGTTGAACTCGCAACAGAGTTGAAAGCGGCTCATGGCACGACGAGCCATATCTTTACGAGTGACTTATTTGATATCGACGCGACGAAAGATTTGATGGTGCGCATTTATAAAAAGGGCATCCAGATTGACGGGCTGGTTAATAATGCAGGCTATGGCCATCCAGGCGCTTATCTAGATAGCCCTTGGGAAGACCACGGCAAATTCATTCAACTAATGCTGACCGCGCCGTGTGAGCTTGCGCGCGCCGTTTTGCCAGATATGAAAGCGCGTGGCTTTGGACGTGTAATTAATGTTGCAAGCCTTGCGGGGCATCTTCCTGGCTCTAATGGCCATACACTTTATGCCGCCGTGAAGAGTTTTCTCATCAAATTCTCAGAAAGCCTGTCGATGGAGTTGGACGGCACAGGCGTCAACGTTACCGCGCTTTGCCCTGGCTTCACCTATTCCGAATTTCATGATGTGAACGGTACGCGTGACGGCGTGTCTAAGCTGCCTGATTGGATGTGGATGGAGGCGGAGGAGTGCGCTGAAATGGGCGTCGAAGCCTGCGAACGCGGACGGGCTGTCTTTATTCCTGGCGGGGCA
Organism: uncultured Caulobacterales bacterium; assembly: GCA_938007945.1. GTDB lineage: Bacteria > Pseudomonadota > Alphaproteobacteria > Caulobacterales > Maricaulaceae > Fretibacter. The sequence goes on along the minus strand of CALLME010000219.1, from coordinate 2,609 downwards.
AATAAGTCGATCGCAGCCCTCGCGAAAATACTTCCAGCATCTACGGCGCAAAATCTTATGGCGAAGAATTCCAATAAAATCCGCAAAGGGACAAAGTCATGAGCTATGCCGCTGACCCCCGCCTCTACGTCGCGCTTGACCTGCCCTCAATTGAGGAAGCGCGCGATATGGTGGTCCGCTTAGGCGAGCAAATTGTGAGCTATAAAATCGGTTTGCAACTTCTTCCTCTCGGCGGGACGCAGCTTGGCGCTGAGCTGAAAGCCATGGGCAAGAACGTGTTCTATGATTTTAAATTTCACGATATTGACGCAACTGTTGAGAAAGCCACGCGCTCTGTCGCAAGGCTTGGCGGCGATATTCTGACCGTTCACGCGCGGCCGGACGTCATGCGGGCTGCTGTAAAAGGGCGTGGTGACAGCGACCTTAAGGTCATTGGCGTGACAGTTTTGACCTCGCTCGATAAACAAGCACTTGAAGAGATTGGCTATCACGACAGTGCTCGCGATCTCGTCATGCGGCGCGTCCGTCAAGCGGTCGAGGCGGGTATGGACGGCGTTGTGTGTAGCCCGCTTGAAGCGGGAGAGATACGCGCGGTCGTACCAGATGAATTCCTTATCGTGACACCAGGTGTGCGACTTCCTGGCGGAGATGCAGGGGATCAGAAACGCATTGCGACCCCATTTGACGCGCTTGAAAGCGGCGCGAGCCATTTGGTTGTTGGGCGTCCTATCACGAAAGCCAAGGACCCTGCCGAAGGTGCGCAAGCTGTGCTCGCCAATATCGCAGGCAAATAACCGAAAACATATGACGCAATAGCAAAAACCCTCCCACTAAGTGAGAGGGTTTTCTTTCCCTATTAGCCATTCAGGTAAATATAAGGCTATTAGCAGCTACCTGGATAGGCATTGCCATAGCGTGAATTTCCGCCACTAGCGCAGCGGCCATAGCCGCCACCAAAGACTGCGCCACCAAGTGCGCCGACGCCGTTACCAACACCGTTAATGAGGCCGCCACCAAGTGCGCCTACTCCGCCAATAACGCCGCCAACTCCGTGACCGACTGCGCCGATGACGCCGCCATTATGGCCGAAACCGCCATGGTGTCCAAAACCACCGTGATGACCAAAGCCGCCGTGGTGGAAACCGCCCCCGTGGAAGCCGTTAACGCGTACTGGATATGGCACGTTGACTGTGTATGGCACAGGTGTCGGGACAGGGTAGCGGACATAAATGACTGGACGTACGACGCGTGTATAATTCGTGACTGTTTTCGGACGCGAGACGCTGTAACAGCCGAGCACTTTTGCGCCCGTTGGGTTGTAAACACTGACAGGGCATGATGTCGGCGTTAGAGATTCTGACGCACCTAGACCTGGCACTGTATAGTTTGAGGTAAGGGGCGCGCTGTCACCTGTTGAGAACGGCACGACTGTGATGTTCGTGTTTGTGTAGCTGTTTGAGCTATTGTCTGTGTACGTCGCAGACACTGAACCGCTGCCAGAATTTGTGACTGACATATCGCCAGACCCACCTGCATAACCGCCATTTGTTGACGTGCCGCCAGAGATATATCCCCCGCCCGCGCCAGAGAAGCGTGAGCTAAGGGATGGTACGGAACCGCCATTATAGTCTTGGCCAGAAGTGTAAGTCACGCCTGAGCCATTAGATGACACATAATTCGTGCTGCCACCTGTTGAAATTGTATAGCTGCCTGTGCCGTTGCTGGTCACTGTTGTACCAGCATTCCCGCCGTTAACACCGCTTGAATAACTCACACCGCCGCCCATTGATGAGCCGCTAGAATATGAGCCACCAACGCCGCTTGAATAGCTTGCTGACCCTGCTGAGCTGCCATTGCCTGCACCGCTGATAACCGTCGTCGGGTTAGAATAGCTCGGCGCGGCATATGTCGGCGCGTCATATGATGGGGCCGCATAGCTTGGGGCCGCATAGCTTGGGGCGTCATATGATGGTGCACTGTATGAAGGCGCAGAATAGCTTGGTGCTGATGAATATGATGGTGACGACGAATATGTTGACGTTGACCCATATGCAGGCGTTGTTGATGACGCGCTGTAAGTTGTCGGAAGCGTCACAGAACTCGCTGGCATAGTATAGCTAGAGCCAACTGATGTTGAAGACCCCATTGCGCTGAGTTGGCTGTTAATCGAACCTGCGTCATAGCTGCTACCAGTTGAGTATGTTGTGCTGCCCATTGAGGAACTGCCCATTGATGATGAGCTCCCTAGGCCGTAGCTGCTACCTGCAAGGCAGGTCCCGTCAGACTGCATAGATGTGCCAGACGGGCAATTGGCTGTGCCACCATAAGATGACGCGCTTCCGTAAGACGATGTCGTTGATGTTGAATATGAGGGTGAGCTGTAGCTGCCGCCTGCAAGGTGGCTAGAGCTGTGATGGCTATTGTGGCCATGAGAGCTTGTAGCACATGTGCTTCCACAACCCGCAAAGGCTGTTGTGGATAAGAGTGTGGCCGTGCTGATGGCTGTGACGGCTGTAAGAGTACGGGAGAACATGTTTACCCACCTTTCAAATGTTGTTTGCGTAAGACTGACTGCAAAACTCGCGCCAATTCAACGCGATTCAACTTTT
>CALLME010000218.1 GCA_938007945.1 uncultured Caulobacterales bacterium | reverse complement strand
CAAGGGTGCCGACAATAGAGCGTACTTGTTTATGCAGAAACGAACGCGCCGTGAGGTGGACATGGATTTCAGCACCAGCGCGCAGAACAGTAATTTCGTCCAGCGTCTTTACAGGGCTTTTGGCTTGGCATTGCGTATCGCGAAAGGTCGTAAAATCATGCTCGCCCACCAATGTCTGCGCGGCTATATGCATAACATCGGCATCAAGCTTCATCGGCAGTCGCCAGACGCGGCCTTTGTCGAGTGCGAGCTTTGGGCGGCGGTCAATGATGCGGTAGAGATAACGCCGTTCGCGCGCATCAAATCGCGCGTGCCATTCATCAGGCATAAGTTTAGCGTCCAGTACGGAAATCGGCGCGTCTCGCAGATGAAAATTCATCGCGTCACGGACTTTATCTTCGCGAATGTCTTTCACCAAATCCATATGCGCGACAGCGGCGAGGGCATGGACGCCGCTATCCGTGCGGCCCGCGCCGTAAACTTCTGTGGGTTCGCCGTTGATTTTCGCAGCCGCCGCCTCAAGCGTGCCTTGGACAGAGGGCGCATGGTCTTGCCACTGCCACCCCTGATAGGGTGCACCGTCATATTCAATGGTGAGCTTATAGCGCGGCATTAAGTGAGGCGTTCGCCAACGGTGAGCGGCTTACCCATGAGATAATCTGCGATATCCATTTTGGGTTTGCCTGCGGGTTGGACTGTGAGGAGTTTTAGCGCGTCTTTTCCACAAGCGACTATACCGCTCTCGTCTATGACTGTTCCTGCTTCGCCGCTGCCGTCTGCGGCTTTGGCGAGATGAATTTTCACGCGCATGCCGTCTATTTCGCACCACGCGCCAGGGAAGGGGGAGAGACCACGGATGTGGCAGTCGAGCGCCTTTGCAGGGCGGGTCCAATCGATGCGCGCTTCTGATTTATCAATTTTATGCGCGTATGTAGGCTCGCCCGTTTGCGGCGTGGGGCGTAGCGCTTCCCGCTCGACAGCCCCAAGCGCGCGCGCCCACATCTCGGCCCCAAAATGGGAGAGGCGTGTCGAGAGGGTTGCCGCTGTATCTGTGTCTTCAATATCGACAGTCTCAGATAACAGAATATCGCCCGTATCGAGGCCTTTGGCCATTTGCATAATCTGCACGCCAGTTTGCGCGTCGCCAGCCATAATTGCGCGCTGAATAGGGGCGGCACCACGCCAACGCGGTAGCAATGACGCGTGTAAATTAAGGCAACCATATTTCGGCGCGGTGAGTGCACGGCTCGTCAGGATTTGGCCATAAGCGACCACGCAAGCGACATCTGCATCAAGTTCTTCTAGCCCGTCAATCACAGATGAGCGGCGAAACTTCTCTGGCGTTACGATGGGAATGCCCATGATCTCTGCAAATTGATGCACGGGCGATTTCGTGAGTTTCTGCCCACGCCCAGATTTACGCGGCGGCTGTGTATAGACGCGCACAACCTCATGTCCATTAGCAAGAATTTCAGACAGCGACGGCACAGCAAATTCTGGCGTGCCCATGAAAACAACTCTAAGCGTCAAAATCCTGCTCCCATACCTTGGCAGATTCCAAGTGTGTAGGAGCTTGAATACATGAACGGATAGACAATATCCCAAATTTCACGCGATTGAGACAGAGCGAATTGAGAGAGGACTAAAACTAGTGCAATAAATGGGCGCATTATCCAGCCGCTTTCAACTTCTCAGCTTTTGCGACTTTTTTCACAGCGCGGTCACGTTTGAGGCGCGAAAGATAGTCGATAAAGACGATGCCTTTTAGGTGGTCCATCTCGTGCTGAATACAGGTCGCGTAAAGACCCTCGCAGACTTCGGTCACGCGCTCGCCGTTATAATCAAGATAGGTGAGCTTCACGCGCTCGGGGCGCTCAATGGTCTCAAACACATCAGGCACAGAGAGACAGCCTTCATCATAAGGCTGTAGCGTCTTTGTCTCTTCCAGAATTTCGGGGTTCACAAAATATTTGACTTGCGGCGGTTCGCCGTCACGCGCGAGATCCATAACGATAACATTCAGTGGCACGCCGATTTGAATGGCAGCAAGGCCAATACCTGGCGCGGCATACATCGTCTCAAGCATGTCATCCATCAGCTTGCGCGTCTCGTTTGTGACTTTATCAACAGGCTTTGAGACTTGCTTTAGGATCGGGTTTGGGACCGTTAATATAGGGCGTATTGTCATGGGCTTCAGATAGGGGGCATGGTCGCTGTCGTCAAGTTAACGGGTCATTTCAGACAGCCACTGCGGCAGGTCATTAGTCGTAAAATCTACCCAATGGGCGGTGGTGGTTTGACCAGATGGCCGCACGACCTCTGGCGCGCCTGAAAAGTCCGCGTCTGAGGTCACAAGCACAGTCACCATGCCAAGCGATTTGGGCACTTCGAGGTTAAAGACGTTGTCTTCAAAAAAAATCGCACGCGTGGGATCGATGTCGAACACGCGGTTGAAGATTGCATAGGTCTCGGCTTTGGGTTTTGGAATGTAATCCGCGTCTTCAATACCGAAACTGCCGTCAAATAAATCAAACAGGTTCAGATGCGTGCCCACGTTTTTGGCGTGGCCTTTGGACCCGTTGGTATAAATTAATTTGCGGCCTGGCAGGGCTTTGATACGGGCGCGCATATTTGGGTCAGGTTTTAAAATATCTAGATCAACGTCATGGACGTAATC
>CALLME010000217.1 GCA_938007945.1 uncultured Caulobacterales bacterium | reverse complement strand
ACATCGGCTTTGCGCACAAATTCTGCAAAAATCTCATCAAGCCCTGTCACACCGGCGCGCGCGTCATAGACAAAAAGGCAAACGTCGCAGGCTTCGACCGCGCCCTCAGTCTGCTCCCGCATACGCGCTTCAAGTTTGTCGCCCTTGGCGTTCTCAAACCCGGCCGTATCAATCATCACCATATCACGGCCACGCAGTCGGCCCATGGCTTCGCGGCGATCACGTGTCACCCCAGGTTGGTCATTCACGATGGCGAGTTTCTTACCAACTAAGCGATTGAAGAGAGTAGATTTGCCGACATTCGGGCGGCCCACGATTGCGATTTTCGCAGGGCGCGGCCCCGTGGGCATATCTTCTTCCAAGCCGAGATAAAACTCATCCTCGTCAATATCGATATCGTCTATGTCATCTGACATGGCGGTGTCCGTTCTAAAATGAAGGCCCCAAATGGGGCCAAGCTCATTATTTATATGCGATGACTTTTGCGTCGTCGGTCAAAACATAGACCGTTTCATTGGCGATAATCGGGGGGACAAAAACGGGGTCGCCGACATCAAATTCACGCGTCACGGCCCCTGTATATGGGTTGAGCACCACGCCGTCTCCCAAAGAGGAGAATAGCATGAGGCGCTCGCCCGCAAGAACTGGCCCGGCCCAAGATACGCGCGTCTTGCGCTTTTTGGCTTTCTTAAATTCGCGAAGCTGCGTCATCCAAATTACAGACCCGTCAATTTTTGACAGACATATCGCTTGGCCTTCTGTTGTGACGCTATAGACGAAATCGCCTGCGACCCAAGGGAAGCCGACCGTGCCCGCTGGTTGGTTCCAAATACGCTGACCTGTACGGAAGTCAAAAGCTGACATCGCACCTGATTGCGCAGACGCGATAACGTAGCCATCCGCGATGACAGGGCCCGCCGCAATATCGTTGAGCGTCGCGAGCGGCGTCAAACGTCCGCCAGACGACAGCGCGTCCTGCCATAGCACAGAGCCGTTTTGTACGCGCATAGCGACAAGCTCGCCAGAGGCAAATGGCGCGATGACCACCTCATCCACCACGGCAGGCGCAGGCGCGGTCAGCATGCGCGCGGTTTCGACAATCCCTTGATACGTCCAAATCACATCACCTGTGGCGGCATTCATGGCAAGAATTTCATTGTCATCTGTCACGGCAAATAGACGTCCGCCCGCAACTGTCGGCGCAGAGTGGAGCGGCACACGCATGAACTTTTGCCATTTCACCGCGCCCGTCGCGAGGTCAAGCGCTTCAATCACGCCGAGACCAGACGTCACATAAACAACGCCTTGCGATGTCGTGACACCGCCGCCGACGCTTTCTTTGTCCTTGCCACCTGTGTCACGAAATGAGAGTGGATCTTTCACTCGCTCAAGCAAGGACGTTTTGCCCGTGCGCGTGCGCCCTTTGGACGTCACAGTAAGTTTGCGTTCCCACACACGGTCACCAGAGGCAAGATCAATGACGCTGACCGTATTGTCGCCGTCCATAACAATCATGCGTCCGCCTGCTATGACGGGCGGCGCAACGACGCGGCCTTTGCGGCCAGAGCCATCACCAACATTTTTTGACCAAATTTTTTCAAGCGGCCCAGACGCGCCTGTATGCTGCACCACATGGTTTGCAGAGCCGCCTGGTTGCGGCCAGTCGGCATTGACATATTGCTCTGGTAGCGCAATCGCATCAGGCGAGATTGTGCCAGAGACTTGCAATGTTTCATCAAGCGCGAGGATAGAAATACGTTCGTTTTCGCCTGCGACTTCGCCCTGTTCTGCTTTTTTCTCAGCTTCGGTTTTGTCAAACGGATTAATCGCATCCACAGCGCTTCCAATTGCGCCTAGCGTCGAACAGGCGGATAGCATAAGAGCGGCCGAAAGCGCGAGAAGCGACTTTGGATTTATTGCGTCAAACATCTGAACCTTATTCATCATCGGTCGTGTCCTCTTTCGGTTCGTCAGTCTCATCTGTAGGCGCGATAGCTAGGGCCGCATCTTGCGCGTCCACCGCCATCAAGCTGAGATATTGCGCGGCTCTGGCGGCGATTGTTTCTGTCACGCCAGGGATAGTCGAGAGATAAGAGAACTGCTCACGCGCGGCACTCATATCGCCTGTCTGCATAGCAGCAAAGCCGAGAAGCTCACGCGCCAAATATTCATAAGGCTGATCAGGCTGCGCGAGCGTCCCAAGGCGCGAGCGGACATCGTCATAACGCCCATCACCCGCAAGGATATAAGCGGCTTTGATTTGGGCGAGTTGCTTGTGACGCGGAAGCTCAAATGTCTGCGCGGCGCGGTCAAAAAAGCTCACCGCTTGGGCACGCTCGCCTTCGCGCAGGGAAATCGCCGCCGCCCGCATGAGCGACAGCCCTGCATAGCCGCTAGGCGCTTTTTCAGAGATTGCAAGGAAGTCCCGAATGGCCTCATCATTTTTGCCGTCACTGGCGAGTTTGCCCGCTTGGACATAGGCATAGCTCGTCGCGCGCGCAGCTTTATCCTCAGAAGATTTCTGCCATTCCATAAACGCCGTCCCGCCGATAATTAGCGCGACAATGCCGATAAGTAACGGCCCGAACTTCTTTAAAAGACGGTTATATTCGTCCTTGCGAAGCTCTTCTTCAACTTCATTGATAAAATCGACCACGGCAGGCCTTTCAAATTAAGCGCAAAGCCGCAGCAGCAGAATCCGCTTTGGCTTAAATATCTGGCGGAACCTATAACTTGAGAGGCCCAATCGCAAGCCATAAGGGCATGACAAGCTGTTTAGAATTCAGCGCTGTATCCTCTACTTTTTAAACGTATAGGTATTCTCAGCAAAAGGAAAACGCCGCGCTTTGACATCATCCGCATATTCCTGCACCGCTTTCTCAGTCCATTCACCCATTTGGCCGTATTTTTTAACAAATTTCGGCACGCGCTCAAATTGCCCCAGCATATCAGGCGTGACAAGAATTTGCCCGTCACATCCCGCCGATGCGCCAATCCCAATGGTCGGAATACCGACAGATTGGGTCACTTTATCGGCAATCTCCGCTGACGTACCTTCGACGACAACAGCAAAACTCCCCGCCTCTGCTGCCGCAATGGCGTTAGCGATAATCTCGTCCTCGACCTCTTGGCGGCGACCGCGCGCCCGAAATCCGCCGAGCACATTCATGCTTTGCGGGCGCAGGCCAACATGGCTCATGACAGGGATACCGCGCTCGACAAGATAACGTATCGTCTCCGCCGCGTAGGACCCGCTCTCAATCTTGACCGCCTGACACCCCGTCTCCATCATCACGCGCGAGGCATTACGGAAAGCCGTTTCGGGACTGTCTTCATAGCTCCCAAAAGGCAAATCCACGACGACAAGCGCGCGGTGCGAG
>CALLME010000216.1 GCA_938007945.1 uncultured Caulobacterales bacterium | reverse complement strand
CCTGATTGGCGCAATAGTTCGGACAGGTTGATGCGCTTTGAATGGCGATCAAAATAACGCAGCATTTGCGGCATGATATCGACGGGGACGATACGCACGGAAATACCGTGCTTGTCTTTTAAGCGGTCAGTCAGCGCGGCGTGAACTTCTGTTTTAGCCAGACCCAGCTCCTTTGACACACCTTCAGCGGCCGCATCGAGCGTCGGGAAGTGGTTGCGGTTTTGGTGGATAAAGCGGCGCACAGATTCGACCGCTTCACTGGATTGTTCAAGAAGCTCAAAGGGTTCAGTTGTGTCATTATGCGATTGAACAGATGACCGCTTAGCCTCCTCGCGACGATGTTTGTAAAGTTTAAGCAGCGCCCGCGCGGCGTTGGGGCTCGTATTGACGAGGTCTTCCGCTTCATTTTTGGATAGGCTCTCTCCCTTAAAATAAGGGTCGCGCATGACTTCATGGATTTCGGCGACTAAATGAGCGTCGCCTGCACCTGTAAACTCTGCGATATCAAAGTCGTAGATTTGCGCCATCGATAGTAGCACTTTCGCCGATAGGGCACGCTGATTGCGTTCCATAAGATTTAGATAAGATGTTGAAATGCCTAGGTCTTCGGCCATCCGGGCTTGGGTGAGGCCAAGGGTTTGGCGGAAGCGGCGTAGGCGCGGCCCGATAAGGAGTTTCTCTGACATAACCTCTATTTATTGACAAATTTTACAAAATACAAATAAAAAATATAACATATATTACAAAAATACCTATAATTTACAACTGCTTATAGACTCATGTTGTTTTTTGTAAATATAGTCGTGACAGAAATTTAAACTATTGGAGCCTGTCATGAATAAGATGGTTACACAAACAGATACAAAAATTCCGCGCCATCGCGTACTGGCAAAGGTCAAGCACGACAATGCGGGGGCTTATTCAGATGTGCTGACGCCTGACGCGCTTTTATTCCTAGCAGATCTTGAGCGCCGTTTTGGGCCGCAGCGCAAAATTCTGCTTGAAAACCGTCGTTTGCAGCAAGAGCGTTTTGATGACGGCGAGATGCCGACACAACCGCTTGAGACGCAACATGTGCGCAACTCTGTTTGGGAAGTCGCGCCGTGCCCACCTGCGTTACAAGACCGCCGCGTTGAAATCACGGGGCCGGTTGACCGCAAGATGATGATTAACGCGCTTAACTCTGGTGCAAAGATGTTCATGGCAGATTTCGAGGATGCGAGTTCGCCGACATTTGACAATATAATGAGCGGCCAAGTGAATATGCGCGATTATGCGCGTGATGCCTTAACGCTTACGACCGAGAAGAAGTCATACGCGCTTAAAGACGAGACGGCGACGATGCTTGTGCGTCCGCGCGGCTGGCACTTGGAAGAAAACAACATCACAGTTGACGGAAATCCAATGAGCGCAAGTCTTTGTGATTTCGGTCTACACATCTTTCATAATGGGAAAATGCTCGCCGAGAGCGGGAAGGGACCGTTTTACTATCTCCCAAAGATCGAGAGCTACCAAGAAGCGCGACTTTGGAATGATGTGTTTAACTTTACCCAAGCGGTGCTCGATATTCCAAACGGGACGATCAAATCAACCGTTCTTATTGAGACATTGCCAGCGGCCTTCCAAATGGAGGAAATCCTCTATGTGCTGCGTAATCACATTACGGGTCTGAATTGTGGCCGGTGGGATTATATCTTTAGCTATATCAAGACGCTGCGTAATCACGCCGAGTTTGTGCTGCCTGAGCGCGCGCAAGTCGGCATGGATCGTGGGTTCTTAAATGCCTATGCCTCGCGCTTAGTTGAGGTCTGTCACAAACGCCGTGCGCATGCGATGGGCGGAATGGCGGCGCAGATTCCGGTCAAAAATGACGAAGCTGCGAATGTCGCTGCCTTTGCAAAAGTGCGCGGTGATAAATTGCGCGAAGCCAAAATCGGCCATGACGGTACCTGGGTTGCTCACCCTGATTTGGTGCCTGTTGCGATGGAGGTCTTTGACGCGGTCATGCCATCAAAGCACCAGATTCATAAAAAACGCCAAAGCCCGCGCGTCACGGATGCCGCCATGATTACGCCTCACACGGGGACAATCACGGAGGCAGGTGTGCGCACGAATATTGAAGTGGGTATTCGCTACATTGCGGCGTGGCTCTGTGGTCGCGGTGCAGTGCCAATCCATAATCTTATGGAGGATGCTGCGACAGCAGAAATCTCGCGGGCTCAAATTTGGCAATGGATACGTCACGGTGCGTCTGTTGAAATGGAGGGCGGCTTCAAAGAAGTGCTGACCCCGCGCCTTTATGAACGTCTGTTCAATGAAGAAATTAAGGCGCTCGCGTCCGAGCTCGGGGCCGATGACTTCGCCAAAGGACGCTTCCCAGAAGCGGCTGATATTTTCACTCAAACGGCAACAGCGGACACGTTGCCAGACTTTCTTACAATCCCAGCTTACGCTATTTTGGAGGCTTAAATGACTTACTCTAACACACTGAAATCACTCGAAAAAAGATACCCGAATGGCGCGCCTGCGGGAATAAATCTCGAAGATCTCGCGCAGCTAAAAATACAAAATACGTTTGAGACGCATTTGGATATTGCCAAAGCGATGGCCAAAGTCATGCGCGCTGATATGGCGGCTTACGACAAAGACAGCGGCGCATTCACACAGTCGCTAGGCTGCTGGTCAGGCTTCCATGCGCAACAAATGATGCGCGCGATTAAGCGTCAAAAGGGCACGCTAGATAAGGCCTATGTTTACCTATCGGGCTGGATGGTCGCGGGACTTCGAAACCGTTTCGGTCATCTGCCCGACCAGTCTATGCACGAAAAAACCTCGGTCGTGGATCTCATTCAGGAGATTTATACGAGCTTGCGCCAAGCGGATGAGGTCGATCTAAATGATCTCTTCGCAGAGCTCAAAATAACGGATAACCGCGAAGCGGTTATTGCTAAAATCGATGCACATGAAACCTATGTCCGTCCCATTATCGCAGATATTGACGCGGGATTTGGGAATGTCCACGCGACCTATTTGCTCGCCAAGGAAATGATTAAGGCGGGCGCGTGCTGCATCCAAATTGAGAACCAAGTGTCAGATGCCAAACAATGCGGTCATCAAGACGGCAAAGTCACCGTGCCGCGCGAAGACTTCATAGAAAAGTTACGCGCGGTCCGGATGGCCTTTGAAGAGTTGGGCGTAGATGACGGTGTTATTGTTGCACGCACGGATAGTCTTGGCGCGGGTTTGACGCAGAAAATCCCTGTTTCACGTGAGGCAGGGGACAGCGCGGCGGAATATACGAAGTGGCTTGAGACCACGCCTGTGTCGAATTCAGAACCCCTTGCTGACGGTGAAATGGCAATTCAGATGAACGGTCAATTGCATAAGCCTGTACGCTTGCCAAATGGGCTTTATAAATTCCAAGAAGGCACCGGCGAAGACCGCGTGGTTGAGGACTGCATTGCGAGCCTAAACGAAGGCGGCGCAGATTTGCTCTGGATTGAAACGGCGACGCCCAATGTGGCCCAAATCGCGAGCATGGTGAACCGTATTCGCGAAAAAGCACCCCATGCAAAGCTGACTTATAATAATAGCCCAAGCTTTAACTGGACGCTCAACCTGCGCAAACAGGTGCGTGAAGATTGGATTGCTTCTGGCGAAATACAAGCGGGCGATTATCCCGATAATACGCAGCTCATGTCAGCGGCTTATGATGGTGATAAGCTCGGGCTTGAAGCAGATCGTCGTTTGCAAAACTTCCAGACAGATATCGCACGGGAAGCAGGTGTATTCCATAACTTGATTACGCTGCCAACGTTCCACGGCACGGCGAAAGTGATGAACGACCTCTCGCTTGGCTATTTCGGTGAAGAGAAAATGCTCGCTTACGTCAAAAACATACAGCGCGAAGAAATTCGCACAAATGTCTCTGCCGTGAAACACCAACATGAGGTTGGCTCAAATCTTGGCGATGATTTCAAAGAGATGACAGGTGGTGACCGCGCGCTGAAAGCGGGCGGTGCGCATAACACGATGAATCAATTTGAGAACGCAGCATAGCGTGAATTCATTCCTTCAAATAAGCCTCAAAACCCGAACACAATTGGTTTGAGTTTTGAGACCTTTTTGATGAATTCGCGCAACGTGCACGAAGTGCGCGCAGCCACTTAATTATTCCTCCCCACAAGGGCGCGGCGTGGCTGCGCCCTTTTTCATAAGTTAAACAAGCGTATCGTAAGGGCCTTCGCCTTCAGGCGGAATGACTTCTGTTCTTAGGTTTTTCTCGAAATGCTCGCGGATGATAGCGGCGTTACGGTTATTCGCTTTCCAACCCACGTCAAATAAGTCACCAATGATTGGAACAGTACCGATGAGCCAGTCAATGCCGATATTAAATCCCATCTTCGTCAGCTTACGTTTGGGCACCCCCATATGCGCACCACGCGAGACGATATAGCTAGCG
>CALLME010000215.1 GCA_938007945.1 uncultured Caulobacterales bacterium | reverse complement strand
TTAGCGGATCAGATTAGCCGCCATACTCTGAGCGTTGTGCGCCGAAATTCAGATTTAAACCTCAGCCAGTGGCGCGTACTTGCGGCTGTCGCAGAGAGGCCAGGTCGCAGTGCGGCTGAAGTTACAGATGTAACACCCATGGATAAAACAATTGTCAGCCGAGCCGTCGCAAGTCTGATTGATTTGGGCCTCATTAAGAAAACCCAGACAGCCCAAGATAAACGTCGTTTGGCGCTTTCACTTACCAAGGCTGGACAGAAAATTTATCACGACATCTCATCTGAGCTTAATAACGCGCTTGGCGGGGCTGTAGAGGCGGGCCTATCGGGGGAGCTATTCTTAGAGACGCTTAAAGCGTTCAGCCAGTTCATGACGGGGCGAGCTTTAAAATAAACTGAACCATTTAAAAATCAGTCGCAGGGCAACATATAAAATTAAGACAGCCGTTAATCGTTTGAGCCAGTTTGGTTTAAGGCGTTTAATCGCGAGCCAAGACCCAATCTGCCCGCCGACAAACACGGCCGGGAGCAGCGGCCAATAGGGCATGGCGAGCGGTAAAAGCTCTGTATTGGAGAGTTTTGCAATTTGACCACCAAGCCCTGACAATGAGTTGGCGAGGATAAACAAACTGCACGCTGCCGCAATTCTGCGCGGTATATCCCAATTGAGCCAATACAGAATTGGTGCGAGAAAAATCCCGCCACCTATCCCGACAAGGCCAGACAGCAGTCCTATGCCGCCACCCGCCATAAGGGCAATCCACTGAGGCGTTTGCGGTTTGACTGTGCCTTGGATCACGACATCTTTTTGCCAGAGCAGCCGCATACCGCTGAGGAGTAAGGCTCCGCCCAATAACCCCACGAAAACAGATTCTGAGACAGGCAGTCGCCCGCCAATCCAAGCGGCAGGAACGGAGGTGAGGAGAAAAGGCAAAACGGCTCGGACGGATAAAAGCTTTTCTTTTGCGAACCTGTAAACGCCTCCTGATACAACAATGATATTACAGGCGAGCGCTATTGCGGGCAGAATGCGGTAGTCGGTCCCGTTGAGCACAAGCAGCGCATTATAGGTGGAGCCCCCGCCAAATCCGACAGCGGCATAAAGAGCTGCGACGCAAAGAAACAAAATGAGCAGATAAAGTGGCATATTTGCTTTCGACTTAGGGACGACGTTTCGTACCGTTACCTTGCGGTTATTCTATTTGTGAAACATCTATCAAGAGAATTCGATTTTCGCCCTTAATGGCTGAGAAATTAAAATTGCGCGCGAATAGGTGTTATTCACATTCCGACATTGCAACCTCACCCAAATCACGCCTATATACGCACGATAATCGGCGCATCTTTAGATGCGCTTGCCAAATTTAAAGCTATTGAAAACGTTAGAGGGTTTTATGTTTGATTACGCCGCTGCTCGCCAACATATGATCGATAGTCAAATCCGTACAAATGATGTCACAAATCCTGCAATTCTCGCGGCGTTCCGTGCTATCTCGCGCGAAGTATTTGTGCCAGTCACGAAACGCGCTCTATCATATAGTGATGTACACATCGAAACGGATGAGGGTCGGTTTGTCATGCGCCCGCGTGATTTTTCTAAGTTACTTGAGGCCGCCGACATCATGCCGACAGATATCGTGCTCGATATCGCTTGTGGGCGAGGTTATTCAACGGCTATTCTTTCAGGGCTTTGCGACACAGTTGTTGGCCTAGAGGATAGCGAAGACCGGGTTAATCAAGCGACTGAACTTCTGACCAAGTCCAGCATTACAAATGCAGCTGTCGTCAAAGGGGATATCAAATCTGGTGCAAGAGAGCATGGTCCATTTAACGTTATCGTCGTTAATGGATCTGTCCCGCATGTGCCAACGACTTGGCTTGATCAACTCGCAAATGGCGGACGGCTCGTCGCGGTTTTGCAAAACGGCCCCATTGGTCGCACGACTGTATTCAGTCGTTCTGGTGATGCCATAGGAGAGCGTGTTGCTTTTGATGCCTCTGTTCCAGCCTTGCCCAGTCTTATTCGCGCACCAGAATTTTCATTCTAAGCAAATAAGTTTTGTTCCCTTTTACCCATAATTTGAGACGCCCAATGCGCCCTTTCTCGCAAAGACTTATGGCGGCGATGGCAGTTTTAAGTTTTGTGGTATGGGGTGTAGGGGCAGATGCTGCGAAGGCTGAAACACTTCAAGAAGCGCTTATCTCTGCCTATCAAACCAACCCCCGTCTGAAAGCTGAGCGGGCTCGGGTGAAAGAAGCAGACGAGAATTATATTCAAGCCCGCGCCCAAGGACGTTTGTCGTCGTCACTTTCTGGGACTGTGGGTGCACAAGCCGTCCGCGCACCTGAACAAAGTATATTTGGTGGCGGTGGCGGTAGGTCAATTGATGACGGTTATCCACGCAGCACGCAGCTTCAAATCATACAACCTATTTATCAGGGTGGGCGCGTTGACGCGCTTAAAAGACAAGCGAATTCAGGTATTCTAGCGGCGCGCCAAGGTCTGCGTAACGCCGAGCAAAACCTGCTCGTCTCGGCTGCAACCGCCTATGTTGACGTTATTCGGGACGAAGAAACAGCCCGTATTCGTCGTAACAATGTTAGTGTTCTCGCGCGCCAAGAACAGGCTGCCCGCGACCGTTTTGATGTAGGTGAGGGCACACTCACCGATATTGCGCAGTCACAGTCCCGCCTAGCAGCCGCCAATATTGGTCTCGCGCAGGCTGATGCGCAGCTTGAATCATCTCGCGCAGCCTATGAGCGTTCTGTCGGCCATCCGCCCGTTGATTTGAAGCCTGTGCCTGAATTTCTCTTGCCGCCGACTGTTTACGAGGCGCAGCGCATCGGCATATCTAACAACCCGCAGCTTCTCGCCATCCGCTTTAACCGCGAAGCGGCACTCGCTGGACGTGATGTGGCGAAAGCGGCAGGGCGTCCAACATTTTCGCTTAATGGAAGCCTCGCGAACCAACGTGCACAAATAAATGGTATTCGTGAGGCCGACTCCGCGTCTATCACCGCCCAACTTACAATTCCGCTTTATGCGGGTGGAGCTAATAAATCACGCGTGCGCCAAGCTATGAGTGCTTATGAACGCTTATCCTATGAAGAATTAGACATTGAAAACGCGATTAAGCAGACTGTGACGCAAATCTGGGCGCAACTCCTCGCGGCAAAACGGTCTTTGATGGCGGCTGAGACGCAAGTGAGAGCCGCTGAAGTCGCTTTTGAGGGCGTGACACTGGAGCAGCAGGTCGGAACGCGGAATACACTTGATGTACTTAACGCGGAGCAAGAGTTGCTGAACGCGAAACTCTCTGTTGTGAATGCGGAGCGCACGGTGAATGCAACAGTATATCAATTGCTGTCTATTTTGGGGGCATTTGACGCGGATTCCATTCGCTTGCCAGTGGACTTATATGACCCGCAAGATCACCTAGATGACATTAAGAATGATGGCTTTTCTAGAGCAATCGACAGATATACCCCGCATGCGGTCAAGAAAATCGCACCTCAACTCAAAAATATTCCAATAGATATGTATACGAGTGTCGCCAAAGGACCTCTAGCGGGTCGGGTCAAAGCCGCAGGACGCGATTTAAAATCGGCAGGCGGCGACGTTAAGGGGTTTGGCAAGGACTATATTGACGCGATGACGTTCCAATCAAACGAAGTTGACCGTTTGGAGGCGCTCGAGTCTCAGAAAAAACAGCTCCCTAGCCCGCCAATTTTTATCTCTAAACCTGACTGGGAAATTCCCCCAGAGCGTGTTTCCCCCACAAATGATTCGTCTGGGAACTAGACAAGTCGTTAACCTTCGCTTAACCTTATATTTGGCGAGGACAATTTTACTCTACTGTAAGTAGAGCAAATGATAAAAGGGTTGAAAATATGTCAGATGAAACGCCTGACGCTCACATAGACACAGCTGAACCGAGCATGGAAGACATTTTGGCCTCCATCAGACGCATTATTGCGGATGAAGACGGGGCTGAGGCCGCGAATATTGGTCTTGAGCCTGATAATGCCGCGACTGAGAGCTTTTCGATTGTTGAAGCCACTCCCGAGGATGATGGGGTCGACCTTATCCCTGACACGCTACTCGACGCGCAACTGCCAAAAGCAGATAATGTTGTTGAAGCCCTTGATCTTACCGAATTGGACGTCACTGATGACACGCTTGCGGATTTGGATTTAAATGACCTCTCCGCAGAACCTGACGTTGAGCCTCAGATAGAGGTTGATGACGCTGATATTGATTTACTGTTGACAGAACTTGAAAGCGAGATAGAGGCAGAAAATTTCGCTCCTGCGTTAGCTGAGAATGACGTTGCCGCTGATAAGGCTGTCGACGATAGTGTAAGACTCAAAGGTTTAGGTGCCGTTGCGGCGGCAGCTATCGGCGCTGTGGCTGCGGCTGGGGGTGTTGCAGCTGAAAGTTTATCGTCCTCTCGACGCAATCCGACGCCTGAAAAGCCGAAAGACGAAAAGAGCGAAGCCTTGGATCTTATGTTTGAGAGCGAGACTGAAAGCGTTGACTCAGAAATTCATGCACTTCTCGAAATTCCGTCTGCTGAAGACCCTCAAAAAGACGACATCGACGCTCTTTTGGGCGACATGCTTTTTGACGAGGACGAGACGGTCGTCACAGACGAAACGATTATCGATCCTGCGCAAAACCTCATTGAGCCCCATGGCGATGAATTAAGTGATGAACTTTTAAGCGACCTATTAGGAGATACTGACGAGGCTGACGTTGAAATGCCCTCTGCCACACAAGCGCCAGAAGATTTGGATTTGGTCAAAAGCCTGATGGCAGACCTTACCGATGACCCATATGACGGCGCGACAGATCTTCATGAGACTGACACAGCCGAGACGGATATTGTCGATGAAATACTCGACCTGTCGATGGAGGACGAAATTGCGCATGACACGGCGGAAAATGACCCAGACATTGACGCGTTTTTAGGCTCTGATGATAAAGAAGGCGACAGCGCGTCCGTCGCCGCAGAAGATGCCTTCGTAATTGATATTCGCGAAGATCTTTCAGAAACGCTGGCCGCACCCGCGTCGTCATCCTCTGCTCTGGCTGCGATTGCGGCCTCTGCCGAAGAAGATGCAAAACGTGCTGAAAACCGTACAAAATTTGCCGCGACCGGGTTTGCGGCGGGGGCAGGCATGATGATTGCGTCTGCGGGCCCAGCCGCTGCGACTGTAAATGCTGATGGCGAGACGGAGCAGGTGGCGTCTAATCTGCAAGAGGCGGAAGATATTCTCGCCGCGATTGACCCGTCTAACGCGGAAGCCGAAATAGTCGTTGGCGCAGCAGAAACAGACATTCAAACTCTAACAGAGACGGACGTGTCCGCTCAAGATATAAACCCCACAGAGGAGACCGCCGCTATGCCAAAGGCTGCCGCAAAAAAAGAAGCAATCGTTGATAATGTGACTGAAGAGGTCGCCGCAGGCGCTTTTGCATCACTCAATCAAGTCGTTGAAGAAAAAGCTGTTATGGCTGACCGCGGCGACCGTATTGGCGATCTCGTGCAAGAGGCGCTGCGTCCTATGCTAAAAGAATGGCTCGACAAAAATCTCAAAGGCATTGTTGAGCGTGCCGTGACCAAAGAGGTCAAACGCATCTCAACAGGCAAATAGACTTACCTTATAAAACTCCCACGTTTTATCGCCGCTTCACCGTCTGGGTGAGGCGGTTTTTCTTTGCAAAATGGGGGGTGTAAGTCTGGGCGAAACCCGCTATTGAGCATGCCTAATTCAATTAAGTGACCGATGACCATGCTTGATAAAAACTTTGATCCCAAAACGGCCGAGCAGCGCCTTTATAAAATGTGGGAAGAGGCGGGCCATTTTAAGCCTCGCCCTGCTAAGCCAACGGACACGAAAGACGATAATTTCTCTATCGTAATCCCGCCGCCCAACGTCACGGGGAGCCTGCATATGGGCCACGCGGTCAATAATACTATCCAAGACATCCTCGTGCGTTATCACCGCATGACAGGTAAAGCTGTGCTTTGGCAGCCGGGCACAGACCATGCGGGCATTGCGACACAAATGGTGGTTGAGCGCAAACTTGCAGGCGAAGGCAAAGCTCGCAAGGACATGAGCCGCGAAGAGTTTCTTGAGCATGTCTGGGCGTGGAAAAAAGAAAGCGGCGGCAATATAAATCAACAACTTAGACGTCTCGGCTCAAGCTGTGATTGGTCGCGCGAGAAGTTCACCCTCGGCAATCCCGAAGACCCTAACGACAAAATGGCCGAAGCCGTGACCAAGGCGTTTGTGCAGATGTATGAAGATGGCTTGATTTACCGCGACAAGCGCCTCGTGAACTGGGACCCGCATTTTCAGACGGCGATTTCGGACCTTGAAGTCGAAAATATCGAAAAAGATGGTCACTTCTGGCACTTCAAATACCCGCTCGAAGGCGGTGAGACTTATACTTACGTCGAAAAAGACGAAGAAGGGAATATCACGCTGGAGGAAGAGCGAGAATATATCTCTATCGCCACCACGCGCCCTGAAACTATGCTCGGTGACGGCGCAGTCGCTGTGCATCCTGATGATGAGCGTTACGCGCCGATTGTCGGCAAGATGGTGCGCCTCCCGCTCGCTGACCGCCTTATCCCGATTATCACAGATGAATATCCCGATATGGATTTCGGCTCTGGCGCGGTGAAAATCACAGGCGCGCATGACTTTAATGACTATGAAGTCGCCAAGCGCAACGACATCCCGATGTATAGCTTGATGGGTACGCGCGGCGAGATGATTGAGTCCGAGATTATGCCCGCGAAATATGTCGGCATGGATAGGTTCAAAGCGCGCAAAGCTGTGGTCGCCGATATTGATGCCGAAGGCCTTTTGATACGTGTCGAAGATAAGAAGATTATGCAGCCTTACGGCGATAGGTCAGGCGTGGTGATTGAACCGATGTTGACGGACCAATGGTTTGTGGCGGCGGATAAACTCGCAGGTGACGCGATGGAAGCTGTGGCGCGTGGCCACGAAAATAATCCCGCTCATCCCGACGAAAGTCGGGACCCATCATCCGAAGGTGCATCAAGAGCGGACCGCGGGAGATGGGCCCCGTCTTCCGACGGGGTGAGCGGAAATAATAAAGGCTCAACCCGTTTCATCCCTGAAAAC
>CALLME010000214.1 GCA_938007945.1 uncultured Caulobacterales bacterium | reverse complement strand
TCAATAGTGAGTTGCTCGTCTTCGACCTTCACCACTTTACCAATCAAGCCACCATTTGTGACGACCGTTTCGCCTTTGGTAATCGCAGCAAGAAGCGCGCGATGCGCTTTCAGCCGTTGATTTTGCGGACGAATAAGCAGGAAGTAAAAGATAAAGCCAATAAGCACGAGCGGCAGGATTTGCGCGGCTAGGGCACCTCCACCAGACGGCGGCGCGGCTTGCATAATAAGATTGAACATATCTGTCCCCTATAGCGTGGTCGGGCGTGGCGTAACCCTATTTATATATAGCGCTGTATATAGGACGGTTTGCAGCTTTTGCAATGTTAGTGATGCCAAAAAGAAAACCCCGCCTCATGGAAAACACGTGGCGGGGTTGAACTTAGCTTATGCGCGATGGCTTATCGCATACAATGACCACCTGGCAGGGTGAGGCGTTGGCCAGGTTGCAAAGTATGCGGGTCTAAATTTCCGTTCACGGCGCGAATGTCAGAGACACTAACGCAAGCGCGGCGCGAGATTGAGTAAAGCGTGTCCTTCGGCAGGACGGCATAGTTATTTCCCGCAGGAAGCGGCTCGACATTGCGCACCAAAGTCGGGCGAGACGAACTCACATAGGGCTGCGTGACAGTGGCTGTCGTAGCGGATGTTACAGGCGCAGAAAATGAGTTCGTTTCAACATTCACGACGCGAGAGCCGCCCGGAATGACAAGGGTCTGACCGAGGCCAATTGTGTTATCAGACAGACCATTTACAGACTTAAGCTCTGCCACGCTGACATTATTGCGCTTGGCGATGTTATAAAGCGTGTCGCCTTTGACGACATAGTGAGAACTTTGATTAGTGCTTTGATAAGAGGTTGTCGGTGAACTGTAAGACGTGACGCCATATGATATTGACGGCGTGCTAGTGCTAACCATTGAGTCTACAGTCACGGGCGCTGCATATGTCGTTGTTGTCCCCGTTGTGATTGGTGCAGAGTATGTCGTCGTCGCGGACTGTGCTGAAAACTCTGCTGAACTAAAATCAGTGCCGAGCGGATATGTCTTCGCCATGGGATATTCAGTAGCAACAATCGTTTCAGTAGGTGCGGCATAAGTCGTTGTCGCGTAAGTGCTGGACGAAGGGGCAGAATATGTCGTCGCGACCATATCAGACGACGCCGAGGGCGCTTCGAAAATTTCGATCTGATAGGATGAGCTGGCCTCTGTTGCTGTATCAGCATAAGCGTTGGCAGAGTTTTGGTAAGCGCTATAACGCTCAGCTTCATCCAAAAGTGCTTGATATTCCTCAGGGCTCACATCTCCTGGACGAATATGTTGTGCCCGCACAATCTCTGTATCTGCCTGAATTTGGGCATTCGCGCCCCCTGCGAGCGTCACTGCCATAGCTGCGCCCAATAGTAACTTTAAATGTGCCATGATGTTCTCCTCAAAGCGTAAATCTAAGCGGAATGTAAATGAACAGAGTTAAATTTGTGTTATGAGAGTGTTAGCGACGCTTAAACTTTTTGACAGCGTTTGGGTTAAAGCGCTTTGCTTTTCCCAGCCTCAATCGGCGGCAAGCTCATCGGCATAATGTCGCGCGTTTCAGTCCGCACGCGCGCTTTGCCTGTCACTGTCAGCGTACCGTCCGCCACACACACCAACTTACCGCCCGCCGCCAATTGCTCCATCAATCCTGACGGCACAGCACGCACGCCGCAAGTCACGATAATACGGTCAAACGGCGCTTGGCCGGGCCAGCCGTAACGCCCATCGCCGTGACGCGTGACGACTGTATTGATAGCTAGGTCAGCAAAGCGCGCTTCTGCGGCCCTCAAAAGGCTATGATAACGCTCGACGGAATAGACGCGTTTGCAAATCTGAGACAGCACCGCCGCGTGATAGCCGCTGCCCGTCCCGACTTCTAGCAGCTTATGCTCTGGCGCGAGGTCTAGCACTTGGGTCATAATCGCAACGTCATAAGGCGCAGAAATCTCTTGCCCACAGGCAATGGGTAGTGTGCGATTGTCATAAGCCTGCGGAGCATGGACGTTTTCAACAAAGCGCCGACGCGGCACAAGTTCCATTGCGCGCAAAACCGCATTATCCGACACGCCCCGCCCCCGCAGCGCCATAATCATATCAATGCGTTCAGGATCAAACATCGCAAAAGCCAGCCCAGCCGAGTGAAAGAGGCCATAGCTATTGGGTGATTTTGGGGAAATGTCGAGAGGGCGTGGTGGGATAAACCTTTTTCAATTACCCGCTTTCCTCGGGCCTGACCCGAGGACCCATGCGCATCGGCTAAGAGATCATATTTAAAATCCGCGCGTGGATCCTCGAAATAAATCCGAGGAAAGCGGGCATAAAAAGTAGAGAGGCTCTACGAAACAGACCCTATAGCCTTATCCAAACCCTGAATCGTCTGCTCATGCGTCAAATCCACATGCAGCGGTGTCACAGAAATATAGCCGTCATAAATCGCGCGCAAATCTGTTCCTTGAGGTGGATTAGACTTCTGCGCGCCGTAAGTGAGCCAGAAGTAATTTCCGCCCCTCGGATGGGCGCGTTTATCCACCCCTGTCATTTGAAAATCGCGATGCCCTTGGCGCGTCACGACTATGCCTTTGACGCCGTCCACAGGCGTGTCTGGAAAATTGATATTGATGACCACATCTTTCGGCCAGCCAGTCTCAAGCAGTTTACGAATAAGTTTCGGCCCATGCGCAATCGCTGTCTCCCACTCTAAGCGGCTATGACGCAGGCGCGACTCGGAATGCGGCACATCGGCTTTCTTCTGCAAGCCTTTCGCTTGAGACAGAGAGATAGAGGGAATGCCCATCTGCATTCCTTGCAGCGCGCCCGCGACGGTGCCGCTAAAACTGATGTCTTCGGCAATATTTTGTCCGCGGTTCACCCCTGACAAAACGAGGTCAGGCGGGCCGTCTTTCATCACGTCTTTAAGCGCTAAAATCACGCTATCAGTCGGCGTGCCCGTCACGGAATAGACTTTGTCAGCCGCCTTTATAACGCGCACAGGATTGTGCAGCGACACGCCGCGAGAGGCGGCCGATTGCTCGCTATCAGGCGCAACGACCCAGACGTCGTCAGAGAGTTCCGCCGCGATTTTGCGCAGAACGTCCATACCCGGCGCACGAAGGCCATCGTCATTTGTGAGGAGTATGCGCATATTATGTCCAATCAACAATCCTTCGAGACGGCGCTATGCGCCTCCTCAGGAGGAGGGTGTTTTATATTTTAGCCTCATCCTGAGGAGCGCGCAGCGCGTCTCGAAGGACGAGGCGAAAGGATTACCCAATCACCGTCTTACCGCCCATATAAGGCACAAGCACATCAGGCACGGTTATCGTGCCGTCCGCGTTCTGATAATTCTCGAGCACCGCGACAAGTGTCCGCCCGACTGCGAGGCCAGAGCCGTTGAGCGTGTGGACAAAGCGGTTATCTTTTTCGGCGTGTTTATAGCGCGCATTCATGCGGCGGGCTTGGAAATCGCCGCAATTGGAAATCGAGCTAATCTCGCGGTACGTGTCTTGGCTCGGGAGCCAGACTTCAATATCAAACGTGCGGCGCGCGCCAAAACCAAGGTCGCCCGTGCAAAGCTCAACCACGCGGTACGGCAATTTCAGGCGTTTCAGAACTTCTTCCGCACAGCCGAGCATACGCTTATGCTCCGCCTCGCTTTCTTCGGGGCGGGTGATAGAGACAAGCTCGACTTTGTTAAATTGGTGCTGACGTATCATCCCCTTGGTGTCGCGCCCCGCACTGCCGGCTTCCGAGCGGAAACACGGCGTATGGGCCGTCATGCGGATAGGCAGTTTTTCAGGGTCAATGATGCTTTCGCGCACGATGTTTGTGAGTGATACTTCGGCTGTTGGGATGAGGTAGTGACCT
>CALLME010000213.1 GCA_938007945.1 uncultured Caulobacterales bacterium | reverse complement strand
GCGCGCAGCTTTTCAAACAGCTCCATTTGCGCCCATTTTGCGAGCCATTCAGGCTCTTTCTTGGGTAGGCCCGCGCGCATCGGAAAATCGGTTTTCGGAAGGAATAAGGTCTCGCGGTAATCGCGGCTCTCGTCAGAGGTAGCAGATGTCATAGTAATCTCGGGTTTGGGGTGTTCAAAGAAGGGCGCCGTAACAGACTAAGTCCCGATACGCAGGGCCGCTATTGGGCGCGTATCGGGCTGGTAATTCGAGATATAATCGCGATTTTGAACATAGCAGACAGCTAACACAGCCCGCATATTTCGCCAAGTCAGAAGTTAAGTTGACGCTCTCGGTTGTTTAGGGATTATCATCCACATTATCGCCCCGCGTCAGGCGTTTAATATTCTCAATGCGCTCCTGATGTAGCGGATGGGAGGAGAACCAATCCTTGGCTTTCTTAGCTTTTAAATCACCCCCATATGTCGCTGTGTCGTCATCATCCTCCTCGACTTTGATCGGCTCGTAATTAGCGGGCGCTTCGGGGTCGCTACCCTCTGGCACGTTCTCATAGAGCAAGCGGTCGATTTCAGATTTTGGCGCGCGCTCCTTTTCAATCTTAGACTTGCTTTGCTCACGCCGCTTCGTCGCTATAGACGGCAGCACCATTTCACCTGCCTCTAACGTTTCGAAAAATCCTAAAATCGCATCAGGCCGGCGACCCACTTCACGCATCAGTGGCACGGAATAACTATCCGCTTGAAGTTCATGTTTGCGCGAAAATGACAATGAGAGAAGCGCGCTACCTTCGAGGAGTAAATCTTCAAGCATCGGCCCCGCATCACCCGCAATCATATTAATCAGCGCCGCCATACCCAAGGCACGATATATCTGACGTAGGCTATGCTCATATTCCACATGGGCGATTTCATGCGCGATAATCCCCGCGAGTACGTCGTCATCGCCGAAATCACGAATAAGGCTATCGGTCAACACAATCGTCCCGCCTGGCAAGGCAAAAGCATTCGGCGTGGGTGGGCGCATGCGTCGGAACTTTAGCTCATAATTGGGCACACGTCGCTCACGCCCCTCTGGCCGCGCCGCAACGAGTTGTTCAAACAATGCGGTGAGTTCTCTTTGTCGCTCCGCGTCAACATTGGTGGGGCGCATCCAAATTTTATCAAGCGAGCCGAGCGAGGCTTTATCGATACGTTTTGGCAAGCCGTCAGGGGTAAAAAACAGTCCCGCAGAAATTAAGAGCGGTATCATCAGGCGGTAAAATCCCACGGCCAGTATAGGCGTAAAAATCGCAAATGGGATGAGGTGCCACCCCGTTTTCTCAAGTCGCGCGAGCGCCTTCCAGCGTTTTTTAGTGTCGATTGCATCAACCGCCGCAGTGTTTTCAGTCTCGAAGACAAAACCATTCGGCAGATAGATTTTGCGTCGCATCGTGCCAATACGCGGTTCAATCCGGATTTCATGTCTTGGCAGCCCAACACGGCCTTCATCAAAGACTGTGGCAAAGACGGTTTCGCCGCGTATACGTAAAGTGCCGTCACAGCCTTCGCTGGATTGCGGCGGGTAAAACCGTCCTTTTATGTCCAGAGTTTCGCTCACTTAGATACCAATTCCGATATCTATGCCTTCCATATCGACATATTCACTGCTAACCACGCCTGTCGTGTCGCTGACATCGCTGCTGTAACCGTCCAGCGGGCCGCCCGCCAATAAGGTCGTGCAAGACGCCATATATTTCGCAAGACGCACACGCCCCCACGGGATTAGCAAACCGATTGAGACTATCGCAGCGATAGTATTACTAAGAACAATCCAAAGATATTTGAACGGGTTCACCGTGCTCTCAAACCGGTGCAGATTATCAAGAATTGTATTGTTAAAAATCACATTACGAATGACGGCTTTGTAGTAGAGCATCGCGGGAACAATCACGAGAAATAAGAGCGCGTAAAATCCAAGTATAAATTTGAATAAAGCCGTTTCATCTGTTGATAAATCTGTTCCACTTGCCGTTTTCAAAAGACCACCAATGGCAGGGCCGACAAGAACGATTGACAGCAAAATAATCGAAAAAAGCGCAACTAAAAATGGCTTATAATAATTGCCAATATCAGCGTCAAAGCTGAACTTTCGATCGCCGTAAGTGTGGTTGTTAACCGCATAGCGATTGATGGCGCGCGAGACAAAAGGCGTACACAAAAATAGGGTGAAGTAATTCGCAATCGGGAGCAGGATATAGGCGATAAACGCATCACCATATTGGCCAAAGAAATTAAACCGCACATTCCTGTGAGAACTTACCCGCGCGTTAAAGCGTAGCGCCCGCGCAATCACAATCGGAATTACGAATAAAAACGCTAGGACTGCGATTAAGTAAAGAATGGGCGAGACAAGCTGTAATATGACCAGAACTGACAGTACTCCAACCACAATGAGTTTGCCGATAAACAATTGAATGCCCGTCGCGTGGTAATCAAAATTGTGGTTATCTACGACCGTATGCCCATAGAAATATTTTTTATTACGGACCTTTGCCCAAGACCCATAAATGCCGAGCGTCACAATTGAGAGCAGGACATTTACAATCCAAATGCCGAAATAATCTTTGGCATTGCCGACAAATGCAAACGGATGCCTGTCGCCTGACGTCGCTCCAACCCAACCCACATTCTGATCTCGACCCGCCATACATATCCCTATCAGGCTATATCTTAAGCCTTAAACTTTGAGTTGATGAACAATTGCAAGAGAGTTTAATAAGGTCAAGCGGGATTTTCTTTAATCAGCGAACGCGCATCCATGGAGATTACCAACCATCGCATTTTGGCTATTTCACACCAAATTCGTCAATTAAATCACGTTTAATGCGCGCAAGCGTGAAGCCGAGGTTGTGACGGCGCAGGGTCTTTTCGGGGAGGCCTGCGAGCCGCGCCTTATACGGGTCTTCGTAGTTTTTCAGCATGTCCTTGTGCATAGAGCGGATCATGAGTAAATGCCCGCCGCGCACGAGCACAAAATACAGCATGAAAAACCCCACAATCACCGCATTATGATCGAGCGTTTTTTCGTTATTTGTAAGCCACCCAAACGTCAAAAGCACAAGCAGCAGAACAGCGGCACTCGGCAGGACAATACGCTGCATCCAGCATTTAAGCGATAGAAAGCGGTGTTCGAGTTCCGACGGGGTCATAAATGTCTTACGTTTACTACCAATACCTAGCTTGCACAAACATCAACCTTTTGGAACCATTTTGTCGCAGGCCCGTTTAAATACCAGCTTAATAAACGGAGGCCAATGTGGCACAAAACAATTCAAATAAAAACGGTCTCATCGCCGCACTTGTCGTGATTTCGGTCGCTCTCGGCGGTTACGTCATCTATCAACAGCAAACAAAGCCTGATTTATCTATCAGCGTGTCGGAAGACGGCATTGATGTTGATACGAATTAGGCCCCAATTGAACCCTTAGACTTAAAAGCCCTCTGCCTCGCAGGGGACATTTTTATGATGATGGTACATCCGTAATGCGAATATGGTTTGGGTGATCAGAAAACCGATCAAGCCATGCCATGATGTTCGGATATTGGGTGAGGTCAAACCCGCCCTCGCCTGCGACATGGGTGTAAGCATAGAGCGCGACATCCGCGATTGTGCGACCGTCGCCCGAGTCATTGACTACAAACCAAAGATTATCCGCGAGATGCGCTTCCATAATATCTAGCGCAAGATAACCACGTTTCGTGAGCGCAGGCAGTTCAGATTTCCTTTGTTCCATAGCGTAGTGATGAATATAGCGCGCCACAGCAATGCTCGGCTCATGCTTATACTGCTCAAAGAACATCCATTGTAGGCATTTGGCTTGGTCAAAGGCGTTTTTGGGCCAATATGGCGTGCCCTCGGCGAGGAAATACATGATCGCATTTGATTCCGCGATGCGGCGACCGTCGGACAGCTCAAGCAGTGGAATTTGTCCGGCAGGATTTACAGATTTAAACCCGTCGGTTTGGCTTTCGCCTTTGATGATATTAATGTCCACATGCTCATAATTAAGTCCGAGATAGGAAATCAACAGCCTTACCTTATAACTATTCCCCGACGGCAGATAATCATAGAGCTTCATGGTAGCGTTTCTGTGTTATGCGGCGAGGCGTTCCTTAGCGAGTTCGCCGAGGTCGCGCCATTCTGGGTTTTTGCGCGCTACAAGAGCATCAATCCATTCGCGAGAGGCCGTGCGTAGTGCTTCGGCACGAGACGTTGCCGCTTCTATGCTGTTATGGCGCTCGACATAAACGAGTTGATCAATGCGAAAGGCTTTCACAGATGAGCGACCTGCGCGGTGTTGAAACAGACGCCGTTTAAGATCACGCGCTGTGCCGATGAAGATAGGACCACCACCCTTTTTAGAATGTGACTGCCCTGCGAGTATATATGTATAATGATGTGTCATAGTATTCTTCGTAAAATCTAGTCGTGAACAAATAGTGAACATTTGAATACTCCTCTGTGTACATCCTGTGGATAACTGTTCCAACATGACCCAAAGCTGAATAATGTGGTTAACAAAGGTTAAAGGCGATTGCGTAGATTTTGGGCTCTTCTTTCGGTTTTGGCTAAGAGAGAATCGATTCTAGCCTGTGGATATTTATGGGGACAGTTAATCACCGTGGTTAATAGAATCTGAATCCAGCGCTTTCAGGATGAAAGCGCGACAAGCCAAACGCTGCGCGTTATGGTTACGGCGTCCTGAC
>CALLME010000212.1 GCA_938007945.1 uncultured Caulobacterales bacterium | reverse complement strand
CTTTGATAATATCCGCGCACGAAAAGCGTGAGCATCCCACTCATCTTTATGATTAGGGCACCAGCGCGCATCTAATTTCTCGACGAGTGTCATATCAAATCTCCTAGGGCGTCTTTAATTCAGCCTTCAAAACTTGCAAGTAGATTAGAGAGGTTTCAATAAGTTAAAACGTCGACGTTTTCTTTGTGCCAAAAAATGCGTGCGACTAATTTTTCGCATTTGGTATCTCTGGATTTACAAATTCGTCGAGGGTTTCTGCCACGATTTGACGATGATCTGCCGTTGTTTCAATGGGTGTCACAAGAGCGTCGTTATTGGAGCTTACCATGCCGCCAGAGATAATCATCTTCGCCCCTTCTTCCGGTGTCATATCAAGCACAACCATGTCTGCGCGTTTTACAAAGAGCAAAAATCCAGATGTCGGGTTGGGTGTGGTCGGTACAAATACACAAACATAGCCTGCCCCCAAGACATCACGCGGCGCGCCTTGTAAATTAGCTGTCACAAATGCCACAGCCCAGAGACCTTTTTTGGGATATTCAATTAGTACGACTTCTTTAAAGGAGCGGTCACTTTGCTGCGCGACTGTCGCGACAATCTGTTTGAAAAAATTATACACATTGCTCACAACCGGCACGCGCGCTAGCAACCGCTCGCCTGCGCGAATAACAGATGTGCCAATGAAATTTGTTGCAAATGAGCCAAGGATAACGAGGCTTATCATTACGATAATGAGGCCAAGCCCAGGAATAGCCAAAATAAAATTTATCCAAGGATTAACGCGCACAGCATCAGGAATAAGCCCGATTACATAGGTATCCACACCGCCCACAATCCACGAAATACCTAAAATGGTCACAAAAAGAGGTAATGCGACGATTAAGCCCGTCAGAAATTTATTACGCAGACCCTTAAAGGGGCCCGCTTTGCTTTTTGGGGGGGGTGTAGCGTTTGGGGCTTCTTGCTCAGATTCTGTCATCTCAGTTTCCGTTAAACGTGTGCTCGACATAGTCATTGAGCCATAAAGTCGTTATACATACCATAATAGCAGGATTCGACAGTCAAATGCTTTATTTCGCATAGGTCGCCTAGTCACAAGAGGAGAATGGTCTATGGCTGATAAAATAGCACCTCGAAATTCTCGGACGCTTTTTATTGCCGCTGCAATTTTGTCACTTCTCTCGCTTATCGCTTATATCTATCACGATGATATTTTTCAGTCCTTACAGGATCCTGGCGTACCGTTTCAAACTTATGAAAAACCGCCTGCACCTGATTACACACTGGACTCAGCGTGGTTATCGCGACCTGACGTGACAGCGGATAGTTTCCTCGCAGAAGCACCTGGCGATGCATTTGTTGTCGTGCCTGGCGTCTACCGCGGTGGCACCCATTGGGTGTTGCCAGTTGACGTGGACAGACGCCGCGAACGTCTACAGAATGTTGTTCGCCCCAATTACGTCGCGCCTTATAGTTATGCAGGACGCATCTTTGCCCCCTATTACCGCCATGCCGCCATGTATAGCTATATGACCAATCGCGAAGACGCACGGCGTGCTCGTAATTTTGCCTATCAAGACGTCAAACGCGCCTTTGAGCAGTTTTTAAACGATAGCCCGTCCGAACGCCCCATAATTTTGGCAGGCCACGGCCAAGGGGCTGATCACTTGATACGTTTAATGCAAGAGTTTGCAAACAGCCCACTTAAATCGCGCCTAGCTGTGGCTTACATCATCAATCACCCCCTGCCCGAAGCCTTGTTTGAAGGCGCGTTGGGTGCATTTCCACCATGCGAGGCGGAGGACGACACGGGGTGCATTGTAGGTTACGGAAGTTTCATGCCGTCCGATAAAAAGAATGCCGAGTGGTTCGCAACCCGCGCCATGGCATTTAACGGCCATAAATATCTGTCGGTCAACGGCGCGGCGACGCTCTGCACAAACCCGCTACTCTGGTCACGATCCGAGGATTATGCCGTGCCGCGCTTGCATAAGGGCGGTATGGCGGCCGTCGGGCTAGGGCCCGAAGACTTACCGCCGCCATTACCTAAACAGACGGGCGCGCAATGTGAAGACGGATTGCTACTTGTGGATAAGCCTAAAAGTCGCTCACTGCGCCGACCGTTAGGTTTAGGGGCGCGCTATTGGACGCTACCGTCAAACTTATTTTTTGAAGATCTGCGCCTCAATGCCCGAACTCGTACAGACGCCCTTATTGCGACGGGGCGTTTGCCCACCCGTGTGCGCTCGCTTGAAGCTCTCGACGTTATTGATGTGATAGAGAGCCCCGTGACGCCCTATACCCCAAATGCAAAAAAGAAGAGCGACGATTGATGGCGACACATTTACTGCTGATGCGCCATGCAAAATCGAGTTGGAAAGACAATTCTCTGCCTGACCATGCGCGTCCATTAAACAAACGCGGCAAGCGCGAAGCAGACGCCGTTGCCCAACACCTCACCGCTATGGGTGTCGCGCCAGATATCATTTGGTCCTCTGACTCCGCGCGAACGTTGGAAACTGCGTCACGCCTCATCCGGATCACATCAGGAGCGCAAACAATCATCAAAGTGCCAGAATTTTACCACGCAAGCGCCGCTACAGTCTTAGACCTTTGCGCTAAATCCGAAGAGCCAGAGGGTCGAATCATGCTTCTAGGGCACAGTCCAGGATGGAGTGATTTGGCCGAAATTTCAACCAAGACACCAATTTCCATGCAGACTGCACACTGTTTAATCTTCAAACGAAGCTCGGGGACTCACACAAATTGGCTATCTCCTGAGAATTGGACACTCAATGCGGAGCTTCGCGCCAAGGCTCTATTGGTAAATGCCGAAGATGCGGGTTTAGAATGAAAAATGTTGGCATAGCGATGTGGCGGCTATTTCACGGACTCGCCTTTTATCCACTGATGATAGGGTTATTTATTTGGCTTTATATCACTGATAAACATTGGGTGTTTGGGGCTATTGTTATCGCTGCCATTTTACTACTTGATCCTATTTGGCGTGTTGTTGGGCGGCGCTTAATTGATATATTTTCAGAAAAACGATAGACATTATTACTGAAACTGAACGGAAAAAATGGTAGCCTAATACGAAAAACTGGCATAAAACGACATAGCCAATGCGTTTCAGTATATCCGTATTTTCCCACTTATAAAAAATAAACTATAACGTGTATTTTTAGTATACTTTTTACAACCTATGGATTATTAGAAAGCTGTTGCTGGACATCATCCCAACTCAACTAGCAACAATACCGATAAAGGACCCCACGCCCTTTATCAAACATAGGTGGGTTGGTCATAGGTCTCGGTTTCATCCCAGCGAGCTTTATGACCAACCACCGACGTCTCTAATTATCAACCGATAGAAGCGTGTCTTCATTGCGCAGGCAATAGAGCAGAACCATCGCCATAAACGCCGGTATAGCTGCCAGGAAGAGTTGATTATAGCCCTCTAGCCCTGGAATAAGGTTCGGGACCGTCATCAAAGTACCAATACCGTGTAACAGCGCAACGAGACCGTAGCTTACGCGTTTTTTAAATCCGATTAAAAACGCAAATAGAAGTGCCATCATCAGCACGCCTGTAATCGTGCTGCCTATTTCTGGCATACTGAATTTATAATACTTCTGCGCGATGCCGTTAATGCTCTCAGGCTTCGAAAATCGCATCAACTGCCATGGCAGCATAAAAGCCACGATTGACAGACGCGTCAAAAAAAGCGGCAGACGTAGTGATGTCAGGTGAATTGTTTCTTTCATTATCTCTCTCCCAATAGGTTTATGCCACTGCCCTAATTGGAAAATGAAAGAAGGCCAAGCCTTGTGATTTCACGCTTGCGTGAAAACGCGCATACTAGGCGCTTTCGCCGCGAAGACGGGCAGCGGCTTTCTCGGATCCAAGCAGGTCAAGGATTTCACCCATAGACGGTCCGCCGCGACGGCCTGTCAGCGCGAGACGAAGCGGTAAGAAGAGCGATTTGCCTTTACGCCCTGTCTCGGCTTTAAGCTTTCCTGTCCATTCAGACCACGTACCGTCCGTGATATTAGATGGCAAGCAGTCAGCAGCCGTTTTGCAAAACTCCGCGTCCTCATCCTCGATTTGTCCTGCCATGGGCGCGTAAATCATTGTTGACCAGCCCGCCATCTCTGTGAGCTTTGAAATATTATCACGCGCCAGTAGCCAGAGCCGCTCTCCGCCTGCCACGCCCATAGCGTCGAGGCGATTTTTGACGTCCTCATAAGGCGTTTCGTGCAGCAACTTGCCGTTAAGCAGTAAAAGCTCATCCTCATCAAAACGCGCCGGCGCACGTCCAATTTTTGAAAATGAGAACTCGTCTTTCAGCACTTCAAGCGAGGGTCGTACTTCGATAGGGTCAGACGTCCCGATTTTTCCGAGTAGCGAACAAATCGCGAGCGGTTCAAAATACTCATCGCGAAGTTGACCCATAGAGAGCGACCCAAGGCGCTTTGACAGCCCCTTCCCGTCTTTCCCGACAAGC
>CALLME010000211.1 GCA_938007945.1 uncultured Caulobacterales bacterium | reverse complement strand
GAGCGTTTGGTGTATTAGCGGTCAAGATCATCATGACAACCCCGTCGCCATGTTCGCTTGCAACAGCGGGTCAAAGCCGTAGTGAGCGAGCCACCGCGTATCGGCGGCAAACATATCGCGCAGATCGGGCATGCCGTATTTCAGCATCGCGAGACGGTCAACGCCCATGCCAAAGGCGAAGCCTTGATATTCCTCAGGGTCAAGGCCGCAAGCGCGCAGCACGTTGGGGTGCACCATGCCGCAGCCGAGGATTTCCATCCACGACTCGCCTTGGCCGATTTTGATGCTGGCTCCGTCACGTTCGTAACGCACATCCATTTCGGCAGACGGTTCTGTGAACGGGAAGTGGTGTGGGCGGAACTGCACGTCTACGTCTGTCTCAAAAAACGCGCTGACAAAATCCATTAACACGCCTTTGAGGTGGCCCATATGAATGCCTTTGTCGATGACGAGACCTTCGACTTGGTGAAACATTGGCGTATGCGTTTGGTCACTGTCACAGCGAAAGGTCCGACCTGGCGCGATGATGCGGATAGGCGGTTTCTCATTGATCATCGTGCGAATTTGCACAGGCGAGGTATGGGTGCGCAGAACCTTCTTCTCACCGTCACTTTTTTGTTTCCCGGTCGGTTGCTCCGCGCCCTCCTCGCCTCTTATAAGTGTCATAAAAAACGTATCATGCATATCGCGCGCAGGGTGACCGGGCGGGAAGTTCAGCGCGGTGAAGTTATGAAAATCATCTTCAATGTCCGGCCCTTCGGCGACTGAGAATCCCATATCCGAGAAAATTACAGCCACTTCTTCCATGACCTGTTGCACAGGATGCAGCGTGCCAGACGGCTTGCCCACGGGTAGGGACATATCCATTGTCTCATTGGCTAGTGCGGCATCAAGCGCGGCATCTTCCAGCGCGGTTTTGCGATTGTCGACGAGGGTCGCGATATCTTTCTTGAGCCCGTTGAGCGCTGGCCCCATGACTTTTTTCTCGTCAATATTCATCTTACCAAGGCCCGCCATCATGGCACTAATCTCGCCTTTTTTACCCAAGGCAGCGACGCGAATATCATCCAGCGTGCGCAAGCTTTCGGCAGCCGCAATTTGCGCGGCATATTTATCTTTAACAGCAGAGAGTTCGGTCATGGCGGCGGTTCGCTTTGTGTCAATTGTTTGGGGTCTTTTACGCCAGTTTTTCCAAGGGTCAACCGCAGGCAAGCGCGCACCTTCGCCTTTGACGTGCACAATATAGACGTCGCTAGCTTAAAGATGTATGGCTTATTACTGAAAGGGTGAAAATGTGTTTTTGAAAAAAGTACTTTTAACCGCTGTGAGCGCGCTCTGCGCGATGTCATTGAGTGTCGCATCCGCAGGCGCGCACGAGATGAGTGAAGCACAGGAGGCACGGCTCAAACGCCTGCTGCCTGCTGTAAAAGCCATCATAAAGGCGCAGCCTAAGCCAGAGGCGAAAAACTCGAATGTGTTTCCTGTGAATCCTGCCCCCCTAAAAGCGGAAGACGTCACGATTGAAATGCTCGCTG
Source organism: uncultured Caulobacterales bacterium (assembly GCA_938007945.1). GTDB lineage: Bacteria > Pseudomonadota > Alphaproteobacteria > Caulobacterales > Maricaulaceae > Fretibacter. The sequence goes on along the minus strand of CALLME010000211.1, from coordinate 2,481 downwards.
ATTACGATCATTTGCTCGATTATGCGGTGGAACGGACAGACCTCACCCTTCATCTTAACCGCCCATTTTTAGTTTCGACAAAAGTACTCACCGTGCCGAGCTATAATTCCGGCTGGCGAGAGCTTCCTGATACGCTGGCTATATTTACGCAGTCTCAGACGTGTCCGGATTATTGTAAAAAGCTGATTTTTGAAAAATATGTCAAGGCCGTGACGATTGTCGCGCCCGTCCAATTGCAGAAACCTGACGAGTTGAAAGCAATTTCTTATTCTTTGGATGAAAGCTGCGCGAATGGCGTCGGCTCGTCCAATGGTTGGTATCACTCGCCGATGGAAATGCCAGTTCTCGGGTTATGTCTAAAGTCTGAGGAGGTCGATATTCCGAAGCGCGGAATCTATTCAGGCACGCAATCGCCATTATTTCCCAAAGCGTTAAACCGCCCTGTGGCTCCAAAGCCTTCTGTGTCAGAAGGTTATTTTCGGTCTGGTGTTGTTTCGCCAGCATATGTTTTCCCAGAATTAAATACACTTAGCGTAACTGTGCCGCAAGGGCCTGAACATTGGTCCATGGACGATCTCTCAGGTATAAAGAATGAGCCTTCAGTCCGGCACGAATCTGCTTGCCTGATAGCGTCGCCTGCACTTTCACAACGCGCGCTTCAATTTTTGATCGATAGCAAAAAAATAGATTGGAAGTATAAGCGTTTTATCGGGTCTCCCATGGCTGGACAAATCTGTTATGGCGACAGACATCGCACTGACAATGCTGGTCGTCATAAATCCACGAATTTGTTTTTCCCAATTACCGAGAAAACCATTCCAAGCTATGATTATGAAAAAGCCCTCTCTGTTGAGGAAGTTGTGACGCGTATCAAAGCGTTTGAGACTGAGAAAGTAAGTCCTCCGCCCACCTATAATGCGGGTTCAGCCTATCAAGCGGCTGCAAAAGCCGGAACAGCCGTTGATAATGAGGCGATGCGAAAGGCGCAGCAAGCTCAGCAAAAAGCCCGAAACGCGAACCGCGTTGCTTACAATGCACGGGCTCATTTTATCGGTACGCTCTCAGCCCTAGCGCAGGATGATCCGCGTTTCGCCAAAGAGATTGCGCCGCAAATTGCGGGAGATGTTATCGGCAGGCTTTACCGCGAAGAACTGACTTTTGATACTAAACTCGTATATTTTCTCGCGCGCTTGCCCGCTGATACGCTCGCGCCTTTTACGCAAGAGCTAGAAGTCATTCTCACGCGCGCTTTGGAGGCAAGTGTAAAACCGCCGCAATTCCCTGCCATGGCCTATCAACTTGCTCAGTCTGGGGGGAAACCGCCTCAAGTGGAGTGCGATGATTGGGCCTGTCCTTCGCCGCTAAAAGGCAAGCAAAGCCTGGGCAGTTTCCCTACGGTTTCTATGTTTGCCGCGACAGGTAAAGCGGGGTTGCCGCTGCTCGACAAAGCCAATGCTGCAGGCTTTCCCGAAGTTGACAGCGTCGTGCCCTGCCTTGGGGCGGTGCCGCCCAATATGCTCAATAGCTATAGCAAGACCTATGACACGGCGCGGCGCTATATATTTGCGGCGCTGGATATCTCTAAACTCCCTATCCCAGAGACATTGCCGGCCTCCCCCAAACTTTTGAGGTTATTTGAGAGCGCGTTCAATGTCAGAAAGCCCGAGACGGCAGGACGTCCCGGCGCTTATAATCGCAACACCTCAGGCATTAATCTTGCGGACGGCTATAGTTTTCAAGGCAAAGATATCGTCTTTATTGGTTCTATCGATCCTGAAATTCTCGCCTATCTCAAAGACAATGATCTCATGCATTTGCTGCAATATCTCGATAAGCGCGATTACAGCTATGCCGCCACATTGATGCAAACCGAGTTCGCGGATGAGGTCAAAGCTTCACTTGAATCTGAACTCAAGCGGTTAAAAGCGGCAACAGGTTCGAAGCCGCCTAAGACAATTGATCTGTCAAAGATGAAAGACAACATCATCGTCAACGGCACCAATATCAAAGACTTGGCAGATGCTGAAAAATTAAGGGCTATGGAAATCAGCGAAATAGAGACGCTGCTTGAGAATTGGGGCAATTGGCAGCAAAGCTGTGTCTATCGGCAAGGCCGCTAACGCCGCATTAGCATTTGGGCGCTAAGCCTTTACCCATGAGATCGGCTCTACTATTTTTGGCGTTTGCGTGCGTGATGATGACGGGTTGTGGCTCAACACCTACGCCTGTTAAGTCCAGCGGTGGGGTGTCGGGCACAGGCGGGCAACTTTATACACCCATCCCGCGCACAAATAATTATAATGCTCAACAGGGAACTCTGTCTCTCCCTGACCGCGCCGCTTTTTTGCAAAAGGATAAGCGCTGGGCGAATGACCGCCTTGGAAATACTGCGTCTGATACGATGGGCACAGATGGGTGTCTTGTGACGGCGTCGGCGATGGCGCTTAAAAATCTCGGCTTTCAGACCGACCCAGGAGATCT
>CALLME010000210.1 GCA_938007945.1 uncultured Caulobacterales bacterium | reverse complement strand
CGGCGCGGAATTAGACACCTTTAAACGGCTCGTCGATACTATAGCTTGGCTCTGTGAACCATTTCGGGCCGTCATCTGTCATGTAAAAATGATCTTCAAGCCGCACGCCAAACTCGCCGTATTTACAAATCATCGGCTCGGATGAGAAGCACATACCTTTGGCGAGCGGCGTATCATCCCCCCAATTTAGGTAAGGCCATTCGTGAATATCAAGGCCAATGCCATGACCCGTACGGTGAGGGAGGCCAGGCGTTTTATAGCCGGGGCCAAAGCCGTCGGCCTCCAAGGACTTACGCGCCGCCAGATCTGCATCCCCGCAGCGCACCCCAATTTTCGCTGCCTTAAACGCAGCAATCTGCGCGCGCTTCTCCGCGTCCCAAACACGGCGTTGTTCGTCGCTCGGTGTGCCAAACACATAAGAGCGCGTCATGTCAGAAATATAATCATGGCACTGACAGCCTGTATCAATCAGCACCATATCGCCGTCTTCGAGCGGCTTGTGATGACGTACGCCGTGCGGATAGCTGCTATCGGGGCCAAAGAGCACAATTTTAAAATAGCTGCCTTTCGGTGCGCCGACTTTGCGGTGGGCGGCATCCAGAAACTCGCCGACCTCATGTGCCGTAATGCCTTCGCGTAAAATTGCGGCGGTGGCTTTATGCACGGCCAACGTCATTTCTTTGGCCCGCGTCATAAGGGCCAGCTCATGTTCTGATTTTTGTTGGCGGCAGCTGCGTGTAACTGGTGTGGCTGATACAAATGACAGATTTGGGCAGGCGAGGTCGAGGCCGTTGCTGATGAAAAAAGGTGTGTCTTCGGAGATCCCGATTTTAGCGCCGTCCGCAATCCCATTCTCACTTAAGATTTTTGCCGAAAGTTCATAAGGACATTCATGCTCTTCCCAGCCGTGAACAGGGCCTTTGATTTCCATGAATTGCTCAAGCGTGCCAATCTCAAATACGGGCGCGATGAATTGCGGTGTGCCAGTTTGAAAAATAAATGCCCCGACCATGCGCTCAGATTTCTTCCACTGCATCCCCGTGAAATAGCGCAGGTTTGAGCCTGCATCGAGATAGATGGCGGAGAGCCCTTGTTCGAGCATCAAGCTTTGCGCTTTCTCAAGACGGGATTGATATTCCGCCAAGCCAATCGGCGAAGTGCCGCCTGTCATGTCAGACAACTTTGCTAGTTCTGCCTCAGCCGTTGAGCCACCGACGCCAATAGTCACGCTACATCACCCCCGTTGTATTTTGTCCGCCCTTGCTAATCACGTGATCCGCGACAAAAGCGTTATCCTTGCGCTCTTGGCCAAAGGTACTCATTGGGCCATGGCCAGGGACAAAGCGCATATCATCGCCAAGCGGCCAAAGTTTATCTGTGATGCTATCAAGCAAATCTTGGTGATTGCCTTTGGGAAAGTCCGTTCGCCCGATAGATCCGCGAAACAATACATCTCCAACAAAAGCGATTTTCATATCCGTGTTATAAATTACGACATGACCAGGCGTGTGGCCAGGCGTGTGAGCGACCCTGAATTCGCTGCCTGCCAGCGTAAGCACATCGCCGTCTTCAAGATAACGGTCAGGGACAATGTTGCGGCCCATGCCCGCATGGCCATATTTTGCCCAATGCTGCTCTATCTCGTCCATCCAAAATTGGTCGTCTTTATGTGGGCCAATGACTTTGATACCGCGTTGTTCGCGAATGTCTTCGGCTCCGCCTGCATGATCAAGATGACCATGGGTGAGCCATATTTCTTTGATATTAACGCCGAGCTTATCACATTCCGCGAGAAGCTTATCCGCTTCCCCGCCAGGATCGACGAGCACGCCTTCGCCGCTATCTTTATCCCACAGCAAACTGCAGTTTTGCGCGAAAGGCGTAACGGGAAGAAGTCTAAGATCAAATGTAGCCATAAGCGGTGTTTAGACGATAAATTCTCCGTTGCCGAGGGGCAATAAGGCTTAACAAACCTTAATTTTAACAAGGAGGCCATTCAGCAACTGTTCAGACGCACTCTGACATATAGGTATTACTGAAAGACAGGCGGGTTTCTTTTCCCCTTCGACGCGCCAGTTCATCGGTTTCTCTCTCTAAAAGACCTTGGGCCCAAGCTTTGCTTGGGTCTTTTTTTGTGCATATGACAAATGAGTAAGATGGATACCCTGTAATCTTTTCGTCACAAAGCTGACACACAGAGCGGACTATAAAGGGGTATTCAGATTCCCCTGAATATTCCCTTCGAACTGGCGGTGGCTTCTCCCTTTAGCTACCGCCCTTTTTTCTCATTTAACTGCGTGAGAATGGTCGTCAGTGCGCTCTCGACATCGACGCTCACGTCAATTTTAAATGCATCTTTGGGAGGGTTGAGCACATCATACTGACTGTCGAGGAGCGCCTCTGGCATAAAGTGATTTTCGCGAGTTTTAAGACGCTTGGCGATAATGTCTTTTGGCGCAGAGAGCCAAATCCATGTGAGCTGCCGTTGGATATCTTCACTCA
>CALLME010000209.1 GCA_938007945.1 uncultured Caulobacterales bacterium | reverse complement strand
ACGTGACGGCGTAAATGCCAGCATCATTACATCAATGGGTCGTGGCGAAACAGAAAACGTTATTGATCGCGGAGACGGCGTGAAAGAAGCGCTGAACCGCCGTACAGAAGTTCTCATCAAGCTCGCTGAAACGGGCGGAATGATGGTTAATAACTAGTTATAAGACAGCTATATAAGTTAGAAACGCGGCCTTTCGAGGTCGCGTTTTTTTGTGACCATTCGGCTGATCCTAGTTAATCTTATGCTGCGATGAGGTGAGTGACTATGGCGCCATGCCATAGCGTCACCTAAGTGCACCTGAGTGCGCCAAAGTGCGCCAAAGTGTAGTATTATGATGGCAAAATAATCGCAAAGCGGTTTTGGGCCTTAGAGCAATGCGAAATTCGTTCTGTGCAAGTCTCTGGTTACGCGGACGCGTCGCCGCCGCGCTAAGATGCTAAACGCGAATTCCATCGTTAAGGGCTAACAAGTGTGCTATAACTGGTCAGCCATGGGTGAAAGACAGCTTGCTGTAGACTGTATGATGGTTTGCGCGAGCCAATGAATCGTCGTAGCGAAGTTTAAGTTAAAAGGGGTCGCCACAGAGGCTTAGCGCTTCCTTATCCCGCGAGCGGTAGTTCAAAATTCTGATTCTGCGCAACATGTGGCGTGTGATTTACACCTGACGTCTTTGGAGCGGCGCGCCATTTAAAGATTTTCGCAAGCGCGCTGCCCTTAGTACAATACCACCGACGCACAGACGGATCCCAACGTGCGCCCAAGCGCTTGGCAAGGTCACGGTCTTCATAAGAGACATTTAAGTATTGCTTTGTCATAATAACCTCTCATCTGGCTGCTAATATCGACTAAATGCTTTAGCTTCGAGTTTGTTCCAGAATTAGAACATAGCAAGAACAAATAATATTTGTCAACAGAGCTATGCAGTAACATCAACGTGGCTTGGCGATGACCAATTCACTCGCTCAATTGCCTTGTGATTTGTCCTGCCGTGATTATCTTGGGACCAAAGGAGTCGCTATGGCTGTTACGCGTCACACATTAAAGATTTTCGCCTTACTGACGGGAGCGGCTATCGCAATATGCGCTTGTCAACCGACAGAGCCACGCAACCCTATTGTCGAGACGGGTCCGCAAACTTTGCACCAGCGTATTCTAACGCTTGATACCCATGTGGATATTCCGCTCAATTATATGACGGAAGTTGATCCTGGCTTCCAAACGGACGCGCAAGTTGATTTGCCGAAAATGTTGGCGGGCGGGTTAGATGCAGCCTTTTTCATCGTCTACACGCCGCAAACACAGTATTTCGTAGAGAACCCAGAAAGAACGGACTACAAAACCGCCTCTATTATTGCCGAGACACGCTTTCGCGCCATCCAAAAACTGCTGATTGAATATCCAGAACGGACGGCGCTCTGCATTACGGCGGGTGAGGTGAGGGAGGCTGTTGCCGCGGGAAAGCGCGCTGTGTTGATTGGGATGGAGAATGCGTTTCCGCTTGGCCCTGACCTGTCCAAAGTTGACCTCTGGGCGCGGCGCGGCGTGCGTTATGTCGGCCTCACCCATTTTGGTCATAACCAATTTGGAGATAGCTCTAATCACAAAATTCAATTTGGCGAAACGGAAAGCCTGCATGGCGGCTTGTCACCGCTTGGCCGTAATCTTGTGCGCAAGCTCAACGATGTCGGCGTTATGGTCGATGTCTCTCACGCCGCCAAAAGCACGATGATGCAGGCCACACAGCTGTCGCGCGTACCCGTTATCGCGAGCCATAGCGGCGTGATGGGTGTCGCAAAATCCCCGCGCAATCTTGATGATGAGCAGCTCCTCGCCATCAAAGCCAATGGCGGTGTCGTGCAACTCGTCGCGCTGGGGGCCTATGTCAAAAACCTCTCACCAGAGCAGGAGGCTTATAAGCTCACCGTGCGCGAACAAATGGGCGTCTCGGATGACCTTGACCTCCTGCGCATGGATGAAGACCAAAAGGCCATCTACACAGAGCGACTGCGGCCTATGTATGACCTCGCGCCCGGTGCAAGCGTTTCGGATTTCGTCGACCATATTGACTACGCCGTGAAAGTCATGGGCATAGACCATGTGGGTATCGCCTCCGACTTTGACGGTGGCGGCGGTATTACCGGCTGGGAAGACGCGTCCAAAACACCCGCCGTCACAGACGAGCTTGAGCGCCGCGGCTATTCTGAGTCCGACATCACCAAAATCTGGGGCGGCAATCTCCTCCGCGTTATGGAAGCCGTGGAGGCCGGACGGCGGAAATAGGGCAGTCCTGCCAAAACGCGATGGGCGGCTTGAGGGGCTTTGGAGCCGATTTATATCAAGCGGCAGCTTGAGATAAAATAATCGATACGGGGTATCGATTATAGTTGGAGAAGGCCACGGCAGTGGCAAGGTAATGAGAGAGCGTCGAGGGCATTACTTGCAGGTGCAAACTCCCTTTACTCATTTAGTGGAGTTTTCTTAGGCGCAGCTATTATACTCACGGCGCGGGGATGAGGGGGCCGACACATTCGTCTTTGAAGTCGGTACGTTCCGCGACCGCGTCATTGATTTTAGTGATAGCGAGAATGATAGGCTGGATTTCTCGGACTTTGGATTTAAAGACGTTGCGGACGCGCTGTCTAATACGGCCAATGTGAACGGCGATGTTGTCTTCACAATCGGCGGCGATGTGATCACGATTGAGGATACGACGGTCACAGAGATAACGGATAATCTTATTCTTTAAATTCCTACCAGATTTTCCACGAGAGCCTCTTATGATGAGCCGCTCTGCTTTTCATCATTTCCTAAGCAAGGTCCGTGCGGCCTCACTGTGAAAAAACCGTGTTGCCCCTGTTGACGCGGGAAGAATCCCCGCCTATACGCCGCATCAACTGATGAAGGTGCTGTCTACAGGCTGCTGTAGAAACCTCCTTTAAGGTGAGAAAAGTTTCAATGTTCGCAGGATG
>CALLME010000208.1 GCA_938007945.1 uncultured Caulobacterales bacterium | reverse complement strand
AAATGCTCTCAATTAAATTATTTCCGTGTTTGAATGATAATTACGGCTTCCTCATCCATGACAGTGAAAGCGGGAAGGCAGCGACGATTGATACGCCTGAAGCCGCGAAGATAAACGCCGCGCTTTCGGAGAACGGTTGGAACCTTTCTGAGATTTGGAACACCCATCACCACTATGATCACATTGGCGGCAATCTTGAACTTGCCGCACAGCACGGCGCAATTATTCGCGGGCCCGGCCATGACGCAAAACGCATTGCAGGTCTCACCCACGGTGTTGAAGGCGGTGAGAGTTTTAAATTTGGGCACTATGACGTGCACGTTATCGCGACGCCCGGCCACACGACGAGCCATATTATCTATCACATTCCTGACGCCCATGACGGACAAGGCGCGGCCTTTGTTGGCGATACCATATTTGTCATGGGCTGCGGTCGCTTGTTTGAAGGTACGCCGCAAGATATGTTTGAGAGCATGGCCAAGATTGCGAAGCTGCCCGAAACGACAAAGCTCTATTGCGCGCATGAATACACGCTCTCAAACGGCCGATTTGCGCTCACGGCTGAGCCTGAGAACAAAGACATCAAAACTTATATGAAAACGGCGCAAGAGTTGCGTGACAAAGGTCTACCGACTGTGCCGACAACCGTTGAGCAGGAGCTGCGTATCAATCCATTTCTGCGCGCAAAGACGGCCAAACGCCTTGGCGACATTCGCAAAGCAAAGGATAATTTCTAATGCGAAGTTTCATATTAGTCGCGGCGTTAATCGTGTCAGCCTGTTCGACCACGCCGCAAACGCAAAGAGATATTTACGCTGATGTGTTGGATGAAAATTTAAAACAAGCACGCGGCGCAACAGCACAGCAAACCCCCTATAAAATCGCGGCAGGGGATGACGTGCTAGCTCAACGCGCAACACCAAATCGTGCCGTTGTTGATGAAGTCTATAGTTGGGTGCATAGCAGCGATTATGTGGATATTGAAAACCGCCTGCTTGCAGAAATTCCAAACATGACGGCGCGGCTCTATAATCGCCAAAACGGTATGCGCGTCAAATATACTGGCCCGTCAACAGACGGCACAGGCGATGTCTATTATTGGTCACGCAACACTGGCCAAATCCGTCGCGGCAGCTGGGAGATAAAAGAAGGCAAATTTGGCCCTCAAATCTGCGAAACCTTTTACAGCGAAACAAGCTGTCTCAACACAGTCGAACAACTCTCAGGGGTCGGACGCATTGATAGGCGTAAGGGCGATGTGTTTGGGCTGGCGCGCGGAGTTCGGCCAGAGGTCGGGGATGACGGCTTGCCTGAGTGGGGGTAACTTGATGATCGACCTAGCGCGGAAGCGTCTGTCCGATGAGGCACGAGGGTGACGTTTGTGGGGGAGGGACGTTTCTTACGACAACCAATCCTACGTCGTTTACCCACCCGCTCCCGTCACCCTCGCACTTGATGCGAGGGTCTATCCTGAAAATAAGTGCCTATGGTGGACCCGTGAGCGGTGCACAAAACACGCGCCAAAGCTACATGTGTTTTGCTACCCTTTTCGGGCTTTCCTTTGGAAAGCCCTTATTGACCTTACCGCCCATTCCGCTTACTCCCACAGCTTCATTTAACCCGCGAGAGTGATATGTCAGACATCGTCCTTGACCCTATTTATGAGGCGTCCAAAGCTTGGCCATTTGAGCAGGCGCGTCTGATTGTCAAACGTCTCAACATTGAAAAAAAGCGCGGCATTGATCGCGGTGACCGCCCTGTTTTATTTGAAACAGGTTATGGCCCGTCGGGCCTCCCGCATATCGGCACATTTGGCGAGGTGGCGCGCACGACCATGGTGCTTAACGCCTTTCGCGCGCTGACGGGTGATAAAATTTCGACGCGGCTGATTTGCTTCTCGGATGACCTCGATGGTTTTCGCAAAGTGCCTGACAATATGCCAAATGGCGACATGCTGACCGAACATCTTGGCAAACCGCTCACAGATGTGCCTGATCCGTTCGGCTGTCACGACAGCTATGCGGGACATAATAATAATATGTTGCGCGAATTTCTCGACGGTTTTGGATTTGATTATGAATTTAAATCCGCGACAGAAGAATACCGCAGCGGGAATTTTGACGAAACGCTTTTGAAAGCGTGCGCGAATTACCAAAAAATAATGGACGTCATGCTGCCAACGCTCGGGGCTGAACGCCAAGCGACTTACTCGCCCTTCCTCCCGATAAGCCCCTCAACAGGGCGTGTGCTTTATGTGCCGATGAAATCAGTAGATGCTAAAGCGGGCACAATCACATTTGATGATGAGGACGGCAGCGAAGTCACGCTCCCTGTGACGGGCGGGAACGTCAAAATGCAGTGGAAGCCAGATTTTGGGATGCGCTGGGCCAACCTCAAAGTCGATTTTGAAATGTTTGGTAAAGACCACCAAGCCAATGCAGGCATCTATTCCAAGATTTGCAAAATCCTCGGCGAAATTCCGCCTGTGCAATATGTTTATGAACTGTTCCTGGATGATAAAGGCGAGAAAATTTCTAAGTCCAAAGGCAATGGTATCGCGGTTGAAGATTGGCTGACATACGCCACGCCTGAGAGCTTATCCCTCTTTATGTTCGCGAAACCTCGCACGGCCAAGCGCCTTTATTTTGATGTCATCCCAAAGGCCACAGATGAGTATTTCCAGCATCTTGCGAGCTATCCAAAGCAAGAGCCTGCCCAGCAAGCCAATAA